>JAEZIV010000062.1 GCA_023436515.1 Bacillota bacterium | reverse complement strand
GAAATAGACCATTAATTTTGAACCAAATGCAATAAGCTCCTCATCACTTGTAAATAGCGAGAGCAATTGTGTTGGTAATAGCTGGACAACCAGAAAGCCTAATGTAGATATAGCTGTAGCTCCAACTATTGCGTATTTTAATACTCTCTTAACACGGTCATAATTCTTAGCACCGAAGTTATAACCGATAATGGGCAATGAACCCTGATTGATACCTATAATGGGCATCATGATTAAGGTCATAATACTGTTCAATACACCCATTCCTGAGATAGCTACATCCCCACCGTACTGCTTAAGCTTTGAGTTAAGGATTATCGTTAACAAGCATTGGGCCAGCTGCATTGAAAAGGGTGCTATACCTATTGATAGTATTCCCATTATAATTGATTTTTCAAGCTTGAAGTATTTAACCTTTATCTTTAATGTACTGTTACCCACAATAAAATGCAGTACAATCCATATAGCCGAGCATGCTTGGGATATAACGGCTGCAAGGCCGGCCCCAAACATTCCCCACTCTAAGACAAATATGAATATAGGGGCCAGAATCAAATTCAATACCGCTCCTATCACCATTGTAAGCATGGCAATGGAAGGCTTTCCTTCTGCTCTGATAAAATTGTTCAAGCCCATTGAAAAGGCAGTAAATACGCTTCCGCAAATAACAATACCTATATAATCTCTAGCATAGGGAAGAACTTCGTTGCTGGCACCAAATAAAATGAGTATTTCGTCAAGGAAAACCAATCCTACTACTGTAATTGCAACAGTTATTATTGCCAGTAGAACAACCGCATTGCCAACCACCTTTTCCGCGTCATCCTTCTTCTTTTCCCCAAGCTTTATTGATATAAGGGAGGAAGCACCCAGACCGATCAACATTCCAAAGGCCATTTGTATGATCATAATCGGAAAGCCTATGGTTATACCTGCAAGTCCCAAGGAGCCTACGCTGTGCCCAATAAATATTCTGTCTACAACATTGTATAAAGCCGTTACAAGCATTCCAACAATTGCCGGAATTGAAAATGATACTAGTAATTTTAGAACATTACCTTCACCAAGTTTTTTTGTGTTATCCATATTATCTCCTTCTGCTACATGAATGCTAGTCATTGAGATTATTGATTATTCGGACTAAATAAAGCTTTAGGTTCTTAATCTCTTCATCTGCAAAGCTTGACAGCATTCTATCATTTGCTTCATAAATTAAATTATCAATTACATATATTAATTCCTTCGATTTTTCTGTAAGAAGAATTGTATGAGACCGTCTGTCCGAAAGATTTGTCTCTCTTGTGGCAAACCCCTGTTTAACAAGTCTTTCAATAATCCCCGTCACAGTAGGTCTGTCATAGCCCAGATGCTCGGCAACTGCTGCAGGCGAGTTTGACTTAATCTCCCCTTCAGAAATATTGTCATAATACAAATGTCTGACAACAAGAAACTGAGGAAATGTAAGACCAACCTCCGCCAATGTTTGATTAACCTTTTGCTTTGACAGCCTTGAAGCTTTACTAAGAAGAAAACCTACCTCGTGCTGACCCTCCATTCGGACACCTCCGACGAAAATATCATAATGATTCGCGCATAAATAATATATGTACTAATCATTAGTTTACTAACTAATTTAATATAAATCAATATTAATTATAAGATATTAGTAAAAAAATGTGAGACATACTTTCTGTCCTCACATTCTTACCTCTTTACTGTATAACTCTTATTGATTGTTTTTTATGTCATGTGTATTATGCAGCCTTGGAAATGCTATATGTTAGTACACCTTTCATCTATTGTGTTGATGCTATAAACAAGCCGGCCTCCTTAGGTATGATTATTGAACCCTCCCTTAGCCTGATACTCTCGAAATATTCAAATAAGCCCTCCAGATCCTTTTCGGAGTATGCTGACATAGAGATTGTGGATTTTAACCAGTCCATTAGGTCATGTGTATCGGTGACTGACAAAGAGTCAGTGTAATCATGCCTTTGAACATCCTCAAAGTATTCACTTAGTATATCAGAACCATTTTGAAGGCTAAATGAATAGGTTTTGGTGAAAAAATCTGCTTCCGGATTAACCTGCTTAAAGGCATTTCGCAGGAATGGTCTCATACCGCCGTTTCCATTTGTTGAAGCATAAAACTTACCTTTGCTTCTTAAAATCCTGTTAACCTCAGAAAGAGCTTTTGATAACTCAGGAATATGGTATAGCATATGGTTTGCAATAACCGCATCAAAGCAGTTATCGGGGAAGGGTATATTCTGTATGTCCACACTCTGAACCAGCAGACTTTTATGGTCGGAATACCTTTCCCAAACAGTTTTAACCATTCCCTCCGACAGGTCAGACAGAACCAAAATACATTCAGAGGGTAGCTGCTGAATACGATTTGCCCACTGCTCCCCATTTCCACAGCCCAACTCTAAAATGCGCTTGCAATCTGAAAACTCATATTTTGAAAACAGCCAGGGAATTAGTCCCTGCTTATTTGTACTGTGTTTGGCATGAAGCCTGATCCGAGCAGACAAATTATCATCATTTTTGTATTGCTCTATAACACTAGCAGTATTATCTATTGTTGACAAATATGTACCTCCACAGTATTGCTCCTGTATTTTTATAGAAGATATAACCTGATTTGCTCACAATAATTATATGATATAACCCTGAAGAATTTCTCTGACACTGTCTGCAAAAGCATCCCCTGCACCCCAGTCAAAGTTAAAGAACACTCCTTGGGAGCTTGCTGTTGCTATAATTCGAACCTCAGTATTACCCTTTGTATTATCAAGGATTACCACCAAGCCCGCTCTGTTGCTCACACGCATGTAATACTTCTCAAAGATCAGTATTGAAATATACTTCTCATCACCTAACTCGTTGATTTCTTCATGTACCACGTCTGCACTTACATTATTTTTAACCAATTGAAAAGCTCTTATAGGATTAATACTTATTCTGAAGCTTGATTTACTCATATCACTAAATCCTCTCTTCTGAACCCACTTATCTTTTTTTGCACATACTAAATCATTAAGGCTTAGTCTTTTAATCATCCCCGGTTATTCATACTCCATAATGAGCCATGGGAATAGCGGAAAATTACAGTAAATCCTTCATCTCTAGAGCCTTTTTATATAGTGGGTCAAAATCACAGCCACAGCTGCCACATTCCAGGTCAGCCTTCTCAATAGCAGAAATTAGTTCATTCTTGCATTGCGCTCCCCCCAACCATGCTTTAGCAGGAGCATCGATCACATCCCAGCCGGATTCGGCAAATTTTGTGATAATAGTTCTAAGCTCGTTTACCTTTTCATTCATAGTTATTCTCCTTTTTAATACTAATATAAACAATCATTTCTTAGCACAATCTCTCAAAACCTCCAGAACTAAATCGGTTGGATTTCCTACACTATATTTAGTCATAGCTTCTATATATTTTTCTTTTTCATGGTAAAGCTCCTTAATACTACTAACAAAGGTCTCTTGGTTTAAGTTTTCTTCCATTATTACATGACTAAACCCCTGCTTTTCAAAGGATGCGGCATTTAAAATCTGATCGCCTCTACTGGCATTTTTCGATAGAGGGATTAGTAGGCTTGGTTTCTTTAATGCAAGTATTTCAAACATAGTTGTGGCACCAGCTCTTGATATAACCAAATCAGCTAAAGCAAAAATGTGAGGCTGCCCTTCGTTTATATATTCAAACTGCTTATATCCATCTAGGCCTTCATAATCAGAGCTGGTATTTCCCTTACCACATATATGGCATATTTGATAGTCATTTAACAAAACCTTTAGGGAAGCTCTTGTTATCCTATTTATGTTTTCAGAGCCTTGACTACCACCTACTATAAGTAAAACAGGTTTTTTACTGCTAAACCCACAAATACTCCTGCCGATATTTTTGTCACCCTGCAGAAGATTATCTCTTATAGGAAGGCCTGTTAGTACTCCCTTTCCACCGGGAATATGTTCCTTTGTCTCAGGGAAGGTATAGCACACCTTGTTTGCAAAGGGCATAGATAATTTATTGGTCAATCCCGGAGTCATGTCTGACTCATGAATGACTATCGGAATACGCAAAACCCAGGAAGCCCAAACAACAGGACAGGAAACAAATCCTCCCTTGCTGAAAATGATATCGGGCCTTATCTTTCTCAGAATAGACAGTGATTGCCTGAATCCATCCATAACTCTGAATACATCAGTAATATTCTTAAGGTCCAAATATCTTCTAAGCTTACCGGCATTTATAGAATAAAACTGAATGCCTTCTGTCTCGATAAGATTTTTTTCAATTCCATTATTTGAGCCTATGTAGTGGACTTTATATCCCAATTGCTTCAACTTTGGTATCAATGCAATATTCGGAGTAACATGTCCTGACAAACCTCCTCCTGTTAAAACAATAGTTTTCATTCTATTGCTCCTCCCCGTCGGGAACATTTGTTCGCATTCTTATTATAGTTTATCTGCAATAACCTGTAAAGAGCAAATTTGGAAAATACTGTGGCTAAGTTGATTTAGTCAACCTTTTGCTCTAAAATATATGTTCTCGTCTTAAACCCATATCTATCATAAAATTTTAGTGCCGAGTCATTACCTGCAGCAACACTTAGTCTTTTTGTTACAACTCCCTTGCTGTCCATCCAATCCAGGGCATTCTTCATCAGAATATCTCCAATACCAAAATCTCTATATTCGCTGCTGACAAAGATGGATTCTACCTCACCGGAGAAATCATTACCCACTGAGCTTATGCAATAGCCTATTGGGGGCTTTGACTCCCCTATATGTATTAATTCAATGCGAAATATATGGCTATTTTCCTTTTTTTCAAAATCGGAAGCTCTATCAGAAAAGCTTCTATTAAGAAAACTGTCCGAAAAATACTTTGATATCCTGCTGTGATGTTCCCGCAATTGCTCCCAAAGAGGCTTTACCTGTGGCAGCAGCTCCAACCCTCCCGTAACCGAGGTTATTTCTTTACGGAGATATTTCTTGAGATACTTCTTTGTCCATGGGCATGATAAAATACATAAACCGCATAAGGTCTTGCTAATTCCCACCCTCCCACTTCTCTCAAGGGCAGTGTTTCTGCATGCATGAGCATCGTATAGCTCATCCCTGTCCATATGAACCTCCCAGCTATTACCGGTAACGGCTCCTGCCGGACATATATTTTTACATACATCACAAGTACCGCATCTGGAATTATTTATTGGTTCACCTGTATCCAACACCGCATTTGTCAGTACACTTGAAATCCTTATGGCAGAGCCATATTCCTCTGTTACCAGCAAAGCGCATTTACCGATCCAGCCAATCCCGGCCCGCGTTGCCACAGTTTTATGAGGCAGCTCGGTCTGCCTGGATTTTTCATCTATCTTGACTATCCCTCGTACTTTTGGCAAAGCGTCAAAACCCTTTTCCCTTAGTAATTCTGCAGCATATTCATCAAGTTGGTCCAGAAGTGTATTAAGTCTGTTATATTCCCCGTAATAATCTAGTGTAGGACCATCCTTAATACCTATTAATATTTCAGGGGTGAGTGCTACACCAATTATTATTCCGTATGGATAGCCTCTCCTATCTTCCAAAGGTAAAGCTGATAAATCTGCATAATCAACAATTGCAGCACCCTTTTCAATTAATTTTTCTCTTATTTCTTCGCTTAAGGTCATAAACTTCACTCCTTTATTTCTCGAATTACATAGGTACTCACACCTCTACACCTATCTTTCAGTTAATATTAATATATTATTGCAGGCTCTGGATTATTTTCCCCTCTCCATTACAGTATTCAACAGCAGCGTATGCTCCATTAATAAGAGTTAATTGGGGAGGCAGATGTCCGATATCAGTGTCATATATTAT
>JAEZIV010000054.1 GCA_023436515.1 Bacillota bacterium | reverse complement strand
GGTCATTGCCTTATTGAAGTCTGAAGAGAAATATTCTGATAGCTTACCTTCAAGAAGCTCACTTACAATATAGTCTCTTACATCCGGTGACGGTGAATCTTTCGGGAACCTAAAGTATTCCGCTTTTTTATCTTCTTCCCTGTCCTCCTGAACTCCCTCAAGCATAGCTTGGTATTCTTCAATAATATAATCCAGGGTTTCAGTACCATCGTATTTTAACCATTCGGGTTTGCATAGGTCGCTGTGAATACCGGCAATTGCCTTAGCAGCAACAATTCTTGAGGGCTTTATTTCCTTGAACAATTGCTCTGTCTTTTCAGGTAAACCCTTTATAATCTCAGCACTGACCTTATTTCCAAGCTGCAAAGACTGATTTATATATCTAGCAATCCGGCTTTTGACCTCAAAATCCCCAGGATTTACTTCATCCTTTGCATAGCCCATTTTTGCGAAATTACCAGTCAGATTATCAAACTCATAAAACTCGTCCCCGGCTATCCCAAAGGATAAGGTTACAGTCTTCTGGTCCTCCTCATAAATAAAGAAACTCTTGGTTGTTATTAGTGCGTCTTGAATTTGAGTCGATATCTTTTTATAATCATCACTGGTCAAGCCACCCAGCTCCTCTTCCTCTAACTCAATAGCAAGCTTCATTAAATTGATTTCTTTTGTAACTGCTGCTTTTATTGAAGCAGCAGACATTTCAGGTAACATCTTGGCTTTAAAATCCGTCTTTCCACCACGAGTTATCTCCAGTATGTAATTTTGCTGTTCGCTTGCCATAAAAACCTTTTCTACCTGTTTGAAGGTAGAATCAAGTGCTTTGTTATTCAAGAAGTAGGATGTATTCGACGAAGCAAAGGCTGAGAACCCGGTGAAAAGAAAAACCATAATCATCACAATAAATAATTTAGTTATTTTCATGATCTTCTCCTATCAGACAAATGAAATATGACTATTTTTATGTATATTCTATGTAATACTGTGAAACTTGTCAAATTATGACTATGGAGTGATTTATATACACAGTACTTATAACCCTTAAGAAGATAATCGAAAAAAACAGTGCCGGCTGCTTGAAGGTTCAAGTACCGGCACTGTGTGGTCATCATTTATTAAAAAGCCTACTAAAAAATCCTTGTTTTTTTGCGTTTTCAGACTCCCTTTTGCCCTCCCCCTGATATCCGGAAGGTCTTGTCCTGTTATCCATAGGAAACCACCTTATTACGGCTCTTGGAGGCGAGGATATTCCATCTTCAAGGGTTATACCCTGCCACCGGATATTTCCAGGTCCATCTATGGTGTCTCCAGCTTTTATGACAGGGCCATTTTCCAATAGATAATCTGAAACATTTCGCAGGAAATTCGCAACTTCATTTGCATCATAGGAAATTTCCTCGAATAGTGCTTCTTGATCTACACTGTCTAGCTGCTGCATACCAACAGAGTCCATAAGTGCCCACTCATCATTATCCGGAAGAGTAAACATGCGGATATTCGACCACAATTCTAAGGGTGGAAGCCCTGTTTCACTATGCCTTTCCAACAGTTCAGTAATCTCCTGAGCTGATGCCAGGATTTCTCCATTAGGATTGAAATAGCAGAGAGCCTCGGGAATATCCAGCAGCTTTCTTGCTAATTTTGAAATGAAGAGCATTTCTGCCATAGCATCATATCCAGCGGGAATACAGAGTGTATTTTTGTCAACATGCCCAAAAATGTAGCTTACTCGAATTCTAATAAATGCTTTATGTAGCTCAGCGTCGGATTTCCCATGCGGATACTTCCAGCATTGCTGGCTCGCACGCTGAAGATTGCCCGGGTATGCAAAAGGCCCGAAGTGGCCCAAGGACCATGCCCCAAATACCATACTATCCAATTTTGGATCTCCCATACCATCAGGCCAAGGCCTGTCAACAACATCAACCGAAATATAACCATTGACCTCCGGTCTGAATGATATTATCAGACTGGGACCACCAAATTCCCAGCTCTCAGACTGTTCTGTTTTTTTAACTATATTAAATTCATTGATTAAGCTTTCTTCAATTTTTGAGATGCTTGTGACAGCACCTAGAAGAATAACAATACCTTGAGTAAATAAACCCTTATTGGGCAAGTGAAACACCTCCGAAACCTTATGATTTCTTGCTTACACTTGAATAGTATAGCTCATTAAAATACGCATTATCCTCCAGTAACTTATCAAAACTATCCTGTCCTACAATGCGTCCTTCCCTCAAAACTACAATGCGCTTAAAATTTTTGATTGAGTTAAGCCTGTGAGCAGCAACAATAACCGTTTTCTGACTCAATAGCTTCAAAACACGGCTCATAACGATTTCCTCTGTTATGTTATCCATTGCAGAGGTCGCCTCATCCAATACTACAATGCTTGCCTGAGAAAACCACAGTCTAGCTAGTGCAAGTCTTTGACGTTCACCGCCTGACAATGCAATTCCTCTTTCCCCAAGCTCAGTATCCAGACCTTTTTCCAGCTTATCGTATAAATCTTTCAATTCAACCTGTTCCAATACCTTAATAACTTCTTGGTCATCTACCTTTTTATCAAATACCAGATTCTCTCTTAATGTTCCATCAAAGACAGGTGACTCCTGGGGTATATAAGCGATATAATCGTAATAACTATTTAAATCAACCTTTGACAAATTATATTTATCAACTGTTATCTTCCCACCATTAGGCTTTAACAGACCTGTCAGCATTTTTATCAATGTTGATTTACCCGAACCGCTCTCTCCCACAAGGGCGATATTTTCACCATGTTTGATATCTAAGTCGAAAGAATCAAGTATAACCCTATTATCATATGAAAACTTCAATCCGTCACATGAAATATCGGGTTGCAAGGTGGTTATCTTATCGCCTTTATCAAGCTGTTCATCGTTTTTGGAATCTAAAAAATCTGTATAGCGCTTAAATGCTGTTTTATCCAGCTTGTACTGCACAAATAGGACATTAAATATAGCAATAGGAGTATAGGCATTATCTACGAGTGAAAGCAAGGCCACAATAGCTCCTATGCTCAGAGATTTAGATGCCCATCCATAAGCTATTATGGAGATTTTTATTACAATGATCAATAGTGCAAAAATTGCAAAAAACCCTTCATGAATAAGTGTCATTCTCACTTTGGAGCTTACTATTTCTTTTTTTGCCGATTCCGCCTTTTCTATTTCATATCTAAACCGCTTGTTTATACGGAACACAACCATTTCCATGAATCCACGCACCAGGAAATGATTCATCATTTCTTCATTTGAAAGAATGCGTTCCTTGATTTGATATAAAACCTTCAGAAGCAGATTTGTAATAATAAATACAACAATATAGCCTGCCAATATAACCAGCATAACCTTTTTGTTGATGCTGTATATAAAGAACATGCTAAATACAATGGATGGAATTAGTTGACGGAGCATGCAAAAAATAAAACCAAATAAAACACTCTTTCCGGCAGAGGCTCCATTTTCAATCCTCTGAACCAGCTTGCCTGTCCCCATTGTTTGGTATTCCTGATAATCTATCCGGCTTATTTTCTTCAGCGCTTTCAGCTTTAAATCAAGAAAAATCCCATGTTCAAGGTTACGTCCAGGATATTCATCCAGATAACTGAAAACGCAGGTTACAACAAGGACTACCCCGTAAATAACGATAACGCCTACTGTTAAAGAGCCATCACTAAACCTGTCTATAAGCTTTTGAAAATATTTAGCATTAAAACTACTTATGAATGCAATTAAAATACCGGAAAATATATAACTAAGCACCATTAACTTATTCTTTTTAACTATATCTATCAAATAGTTCATTACTGTACCCCTTTCATCAATAAAAAAATAATCTTGACTACTCAGTACAGTTGAAACTGCCAGCAAATTACAAATATTAACCTCAGTACAATCTGCTAACAGATTATATCAACTGTACTGAGTATTTACCGAGCTTTAGCCTCATTTTGAGTTCACCTCCAAAGGTCTTGCACTTCAATTATACACATATTAGCTATAATTCGCCATAACTGCAAAAATACAACTCCCTGTATTAGTTTAGTAAACTGGCTTTGAGCTTTTATATTCGACTCTTTGCCTATACAGGGAGTTGTATTTTATAGTAAACTTATTTTCTTTTCAGTACTTACTTCTCCTTCACAGGGACAAGTGTGATTTTACCAGCATCCTTTGCCTTGGTAGCATCTGATAGAACTACCTTACTGCCGCTGCCACTGATTACCAGGTTCTTATTACTCACTGGACTAATAGTACAAACATTGGTTTTTGTGTCTATATCTATGTACCAACCATCAATAGTAGAGCTATCTTCCTGG
>JAEZIV010000048.1 GCA_023436515.1 Bacillota bacterium | reverse complement strand
TCATGCATACACTGCCTGCATATAGATAACAATTCCATAGGGTGCTGGTTACAGATAAATTTATAGCATAAGTCTGTAAATATTCATTACATCCTGCTTATTGAGACTTACAAAGCCGCCGATAGTTCCCTGTCGCCCATCACCATAGCATGCAGTGTTGGCCATCTGTTCAATATCTTCCTCTCTGGCACCCAGCTCTGCAAAATTAGAGGGCATTCCAATAGACTTGAAAAAGCGTCTCAAGGCATCAATTCCAGCTTTAGCCGTATTTTCAGGATTTGCAAAATCCATCTGACAGCCCCAAACACGCACGGCTAATTGCGCAAATCTATATATATCCTGCTTCATGGTATATTCCATCCATGCAGGGAATACAACGGCAAGCCCTGCTCCATGGGCACAATCATAGGTGGCTGACAATTCATGCTCTATGTTATGGCTGGCCCAATCCTGAGATCTGCCTACTCCGCAGGAGTTGTTATGAGCCATCATTCCCGCCCACATAATATTTGCACGGGCCTGGTAGTTGTTTGGATCGGCAATAACCCGAGGGGATTCATGTATCATTGTTAACAATAGCGCCTCAATCATTCTGTCTGTTACTTCAACCTCTTCTGTTCTGGTGAAGTATCTTTCGAACAAGTGGGCCATTATGTCTGATATACCGCAGGCTGTCTGATAAGCCGGCAAGGTCTGGGTCAATTCCGGATTTAAAATAGAGAAGACAGGTCTTAAGGCTTCTCCGGAGGCTCCTCGTTTGAACATACCGTTTTCATGTGTAATAACGGTATCCGGTGAGCCTTCACTGCCAGCTGCAGCAATGGTTAGGACAGTACCAATCGGCAAAGCCTTTGTGACAGGCTTACCCTGATAAAATTCCCAAAAGTCACCCTCATAAACGACTCCGGCCGCAATTGCCTTTGCAGAATCAATAGCGCTTCCCCCGCCTACAGCTAGTATGAAATCAACATTTTCTTTTCTGCATAAATCTATCCCGGTATAAACAAGACCACTTCTGGGGTTTGGAACAACTCCACCCAATTCCACAGCTTCTATTCCCTCTTCCTTCAAGGACGCCTTTACTCTGTCCAGAAGTCCTGAACGTACAACAGAACCTCCGCCGTAATGTATCAAAACCTTACTTCCGCCAAACCTCTTTACATATTTACCTGTGTTGGTCTCCTGCTCAGTACCGAAAGCAAAATAAGTTGGACTGTAAAACGTAAAATTCTCCATATAAATCTCCCATCTTCCCACTACGCGTAATAAATAGCTATTAATAATATTATTATGAAAGATACAATAAAAATAACAACAGGGTAATATATATACCTCAATTGCTCCTTCAATATTTACCACCATTGTTACATACATAAACAAAGCATTCTCAGTTAATTGGTAGGACTTCTTCTCCGAAAACTCCCCATAATCAAGAAACTATTTGTACTCCCAGCGACATAATAATAACCACCTGATAGAAAGCACCCATTCTGGGCGCACCATAAAAAAATCTGTAGAGCATCACTCTACAGATTTTTTTATGGTTATGTTATAGGACTATCTTGCCAAGAGATCTATTATACAATACTTTTGCTGTTTTTTGCATTAAACTCTTATGCTACTCCAACAGTTATAAGTATATTTGCAAATACTCTCTGTTCTCCGGTTGAAATAGCTAATTTTACATTATCCTTTTTACAGGCATCGTAGAATTCATAACGCCCAAGCTTGTTAAGCTCAATCTCCTCAGGGAGGATTTTTCTAAATTCATCAAATATCTCCGGATCATCTCCAGCTTCAGGTACCATGACTTCTGCATTTTCTATCGAAAGGGTTTCCCCAAGCACCTCTAAGACCTGCGTAACCAAAGGAATTCCATGGGTCAGGCCTAAATATAGCTTGGCTGCAGTATCCCCGGTATTTGAATCAAGAGGATAGTTCCCATCTGCTATAAGTACCTTGTCCCCGTGTCCGCACTGTGCGAGCAGACCGATTAGCTCAGGATTTATACAAGCTGTTTTAAGCATAGTTAACTCCTTTAATAATTTATTGTAGTTTTTGCTGCGACTAAATTACTTATTTAGTTTCATCGTCTCTCAGCTGCCCTAAAGCTCCTCCCGGATGCCATTTAACATATTGCTCAGGGGTTATACCCTTTGTGCATTGGAGCAGCAGGCTGAGACCTTGAAGTACAAACACCTCTGCAAGAATTGATGCTCTAGGCGCTCTATTTAGCGGATCTCCTTCATTTTCAACACCTGCATATAAGAACGCATCACCATTCTTAGCTAACCAGGATTCTCTTTTTCCTGTAACGGCAATAATTTTTGCTCCATTTTTCTTTAATGCAGTAACAGTAGCTTTTAGCTCAGCTGTCTCACCACTATTTGATATTGCTATAACAACATCTCCAGACTTTACCTGTCCTGAAGAGCCATGTATTGCTTCTGTTCCGTGTAATTCATAGGTAGGCGTTCCTGTAGAGGAAAGTAAGGAAGCAATATAGCCGGCAACATGCCCCGGCTTGCCAATACCCGTGATATGCACTCTGTTGCCATTCTTTTCTGCAGCCAATATCAACTCAACTGCTTTATTGTAAAAATCTACGTTTATTTCTTTAGTAAGTGCTTGCATTTCTTCATTAGAAATTTCTACAAAATTCATTAATATATTGTTTAAGAACTCATCCATAGCCAACTCCTCCATTAGTGCATGTAGAATTAAGGTATATAAAAAGGTCACCTTATCTCAATCTGCTTCATAATTATTCTTTTTCATTAAAGCCTTTACCTCATCTAGGGTAGGTAACGAGGTAATAGCCCCCATTCTTGATACAGTGACAGTTGCTGTATAGTTTGCAAAGTCAAGGGCTTTTTCCGGTGACATTCCCATACATACTGCTGTGCCGAAGGCACCTGTAAAGGAATCTCCTGCTGCTGTTGGGTCAACTACCTTAACTATATCTATACACGGCTTTACGACAAAGGTATCCTTGTTCATAAACGCCACACCATTGCTGCCCAAAGTAATAATTACATTACTAACGCCTTTATTCAGTAAAGCTTTTGCAGCTAATTCAACCTTTTGGATATCTATATTACCATCCTCTGTAGTAGTCTTAATTCCGGTTAACCCATATGCTTCATGCTCGTTAGGTGAGATATAGGTCAGCTTTGAAAGCAATTCGTCAGCTATAGGCTGATATGGAGCTGAGTTCAGCATTACGGGAACTCCCTTTGCATAGGCGTATTCTATAACCCTTCTATTTACTTCCATTGGTATTTCAAGCTGCATAATAACAAGATCATACTGTGTAATGGTATCCTCTAAAAATGCTACCTCCTCCACGGTAAGCCTCATGTTGGCACCCGGCACAACAATTATCCTGTTCTTTGTTTTTTTACCCGGAACAACCTCTAAAGTGATATTGCTTACAGCTGAAGAGCAGGTTTCATCCCTAAATATATTATCAGTATTAATACCTGCTTCTTTAATTGCTTTGAGTAATCCATCTCCAAACATGTCATTCCCAAGTTTTCCAACCATCGTAACCTCAGAGCCAAGCCTTGCTGCTTGAACTGCTTGATTTGCCCCTTTACCGCCGGGAGCAGATGAAAAGGATAAGCCGTCGTTTACTGTTTCGCCTTCATTTGGAATCCTTGTAGTACTATAAATCAAATCCATCACAAGACTTCCAACTACTAATATCTTTGGAGTTTTCATAATATTACCTGCCTTTGCACAAATTAAGTTTTAAAAATTTGCGCCCATGAGGGCGCAAATTTATTTTTTTAAGCCTAGATCAGCGTATATTTTTTTAACTAAATCATATAAATGTTCTACCTCAAGCTTATTTGCAGAGGTAAACAGACTTGCATCCTTAGACCTGCTGGTGTATGACACCGGAATACCTTCCAAGCTTAAATTATACTTTGCATTTACAGGGTAGAGCTGTCTCTCTATTTGTGATGCTATACTCAAAAAATTCATTAACTCTTTCGATTTCTGTGGTTCCTTTTGCCAATTATTCAAGAGCCAACTATATAGAGCCGGATGGAAGTTTGCCATAACCCCGCAGTATCCGGCAATTCCTAATGGAAGAGTGTCCAGCAAGGTTGCAGAATTTGCATTATAAAGCTTCAAATGGGATCCCTTTATGAGATTCATTTTTTCTTTGATATTATCAACATCGCAGCTTGTGTCCTTTATAAAATAGAACCTATCGGTTTTCAGACAATATTCAATAATTTCAGGTGAAATAAGTCTCTTGTAAGGATATGGGCATTCATAGAAACCTAATGGCATATCTTTTGGAAGAGCTTCCAGTATCTTTTCAAGATTATTAATAAATACAGTATCTGATTCATCTTGAGCTGCCAATCGGTTTGATATCAGTATTACGGCATCCACACCTGTTTCTGCCATTTTGACCAACTCATTTATTTGGTCTTCTAGCTTATCGGATATATGCCCAGATGCAAT
Source organism: Bacillota bacterium (assembly GCA_023436515.1). Taxonomy (GTDB): domain Bacteria; phylum Bacillota; class Clostridia; order Acetivibrionales; family DSM-1351; genus Ruminiclostridium. The sequence continues at coordinate 339 of JAEZIV010000048.1, read as the reverse complement.
AACCGGAACTCGTCCATTGGTATATTTTTTTACATACCTGGCAATTTCAACTCTTTCTTCTAAAGAAAGAAAAAACATTTCACTGGATTGGCATACTGCAAACAAGCCTTGTACTTTATTCTCAATATACCAATCTATCATTTTTTGTAGATTTTCATAATCAATGCTGCCATCTGTGGTATAAGGAGTTATCATTGTCGGCCAGACTCCGCCTGGAAAATTAGTAATCATAATTATACGCCTCTTTTATATTTATTTTGTGTTTAACTAAGTCTTCTTTATTTTAAAAACGATTTTTCTGACTTTACTGGCTGTTTCACTTATACAACAGGGTAAATG
>JAEZIV010000454.1 GCA_023436515.1 Bacillota bacterium | reverse complement strand
CTGTCAAGGGCACTGTAACTGTAAAGGTAACAGATAAAAATACAACAACCAATAAACTGACAAAAGACAAAAAACAGGTTACCTGGCCAAAGGACGGGAAAATAAAGCAAACCGGGAAATATCAAATCACAGTTACCGACAGCGCTGGTAATGCGTCTGTAATTAGCTTTACTATTAAATAAGTACTCAAAATGCTGACCTTACAGAAAAAGAGGTATACTGTACCCTGAAAAGAAGTAAGCTATGTATTTAAAGAGTTAAAGAATACCCTGTAAAGTGGACCGCGAAAAATGAATGCGCCCTACTTTACAGGGTATTGATTTTATCATAAAAACTGGGGAACATTGTACTACAAACTGCAGCCCTTTTCAATATATTGACATATCCTTACATATTTTGTAAAATAAATCTGTAGATTTCATACTAATATTTTCTGCCTCCTCTATTTGGGGGGCGCTTTTTTTGAGCATAACCTCTGACCATGCTGAACATACCTCCCGGTGTACTTCCCGTGTCCAAATTCCTTTGAGGCGTAGCCGATGCTTCTGATTTTCCTGCATACAAACCTGAAAAATTATTTATGCCCGCAGGGTTTTTGAGGAATGGTCAAAAAGGTATAATCGTTGTTCAATATTTGATTGCAGCTTTTAAATATAGTTTCCTGAGAAACTTTTCGTACTTGGTTTATCTCGTCCAGGTTGCTATTAAGGCAACTGATAACATCATAATCCAAACCGGAGGTATTCCGTATAATATTCATAGCAGTTGACACCGACATAGCCTTACGGTAGGGCCTGTCCTCTGTAAGGGCTGTGAACATATCGCTGATGGCCAGTATTCTTGAGCCTAAGTCAAGCGTATTGGCGTGATGGCCAAAGGGATAACCTGAGCCGTCGAGCTTCTCATGATGGAAGGAGGCCCAATTCCGCAGCTTTTCCAGACCCGGAATAGAATTTATTATTCTATAGGTGTGGTAGGTATGAGACTTAATGATATTCGACTCATGCTGATCAAGGGGGCCATTCTTTTCAAGTATTGATTCGGGTACTGCCAGCTTTCCCAGGTCGTGCATCAGACCGGCGCAATGCATTAGGCCACACTCCTCAGGAGTGCACCCCAGCTTGGCTGCCAGACTGCTGGCACTGGTAGCGACACCGATGGAGTGTGTGGCAGTAAATTTACTTCGGAAGTCAATCATCCTATGGGCAATACTGGAAAACTCCATGAGGCTTAGTAAATTTAGTTTGACCTTGTAGGAATATAGTTCCTTTTTAATAAGTTCATCCAAATACGGGTTAACTATATCGAACCAGAAATAATGCCTGGAATAGAGGTTGTCAAAAGCCTCAACTGCAGCAGGCATGAACATGGAGCCCTTCATATTATGAACATAATCCCTTATCCGAGTCCTTTGATCCAATATTTCCTTATTTCTATTAATAAGTATATCAATTCTGTCTGCCAAGTGAAGGACATGACTCAACGCCGGGACATTATATGCATCTAGATATCCATTTGACTCCTCTTCCCAGAATACGTGATGGAACTTAATTATTTCTGCTGAGGCTCTGAGCTTTGATGATTCATGAAGTATGAACCAGCCCTTATAGCCATGGGAATGTCTTGTCATTCCAGCACTTCCATAATCAAATTCAAATAAAGCATTCCTTTCGGATTGGTTCATTGCTCCACAGTCATGGAGTAAACTTGCCAGAACTAAATCCTTTAGCTCCTGCTCCTGAAAATCCATTTCTTTGGCAATGCTGTAAGCTATATATGCAACTCTTTTGTGATGATTAGTCAGGCTTGAGTCTATCAAATCTATAGCACTGGAAAGGGAGAGCACCAAATTAATAATTGGTATTTCTAAATCCATAAATTCACCTATTTCTATATGTAAGGTAATATTTGTTATGTTCACTATATACCCATTTTACTATAAAAATAAATACAATAAAATAAGCTAAATAGATTAATTATTAATAAATTGATTATGTAATGTCTGGTTATCTTGTACATTCTTAAAGCTGACTAAACCCGGCTAATAATGTATAATATTATAGGAAACTAAATCACTAAAGACTTTCATATATTAGAATTGCGTGTCATACAAAAAGTAACTATTAATAAAGAGGTGAGATTTATATCATGGTTAAGGCCGAAGCATTATTAAGAATAGAAAATCTGTCAAAGACATACAGAAGCGGCAAGAAGGCTGTAGACAACCTATCCCTGGAGATAAACAGAGGAGATATTTACGGCTTTATAGGTCACAATGGGGCAGGAAAGACTACTACCATTAAATGCGTTACAGGTATTCTGGAGTTTACCGAGGGTGATATTACCATTGATGGAAGGTCCGTTAAGACCCAACCCATAGAATGTAAAAAACAGCTGGCGTATATTCCTGATAACCCCGATCTGTACGAGAACTTGACCGGGATTCAGTATCTGAATTTCATAGCTGACGTATTTTCAATACCAAGCTCTGAGAGAGAGAATGCTATAAAAAAATACGCCGATCTGCTTGAGCTTACCACAAGTCTGGGGGACCTGATATCTTCCTACTCCCACGGTATGAAGCAAAAGCTTGCAATTATTTCCGCACTTATACACAAGCCAAGCCTGTTTATAATGGATGAGCCTTTCGTAGGGCTTGATCCCAAGGCGGCACATACATTAAAGGAAATAATGAAGGAGCAGTGCGGAAATGGCTGTGCTATATTTTTCTCAACCCATGTACTGGAGGTTGCCGAAAAGCTGTGTAATAAAATTGCTATAATTAAGGATGGAAAGCTTGTGGCATGTGGAGAAACCTCCTCGGTGAAGGGGAATAGTTCACTTGAACAACTATTTTTGGAGTTGATTGAAAATGAATAATTTAATGACATTAATAAAAGCAAATATGCTTAATTCCTGGGGCTTCAACAAAATGCTGAAGTCTAAATCCAAGGGCGAGAAAATAAAGGCAATATTACTTGGAATAGTCATCGTATATGCCTTTTGTATGATATTTGCCTCGATGTTTTTTATGAACATACCGCTCGCTCAAGGGCTTGAAAAACTCAATGCGCTGGATATTCTACTTAGCAGCTCCATATTGTCTGTAACAGTTTTTTCACTGTTTATGAGTATATTCAAGCTGCCCTCTTACCTATTTGCATTCAGGGACTATGATCTGTTGATGTCCCTCCCTGTCAAGCCTTCAACAGTGCTTACCAGCAAGCTGATATTTATTTATCTTTCAAATTTGCTGATAGCAAATATAGTGACAATACCTCCATTGATTATTTATGGGTATAAGACAACAGCAGGTATTCTGTATTACATATTTACTGTTACAGTTACTCTGTTTATTCCTTTGATACCTATATCAATCGGAGCTGTGATTGCATATTTCCTTGGCAGAATCTCCACAAGAATCAGGTCTACCAATCTAATAATGATTGTTGGCAGCCTGCTGCTATGTGCGATTTTGATAGTGGGTTCACCAATGATAAATCAATTGAACTCACAGCACATACAGGGAGCACTGCCGGTATTTAATTCGATTAACACAATATTGTTTTGGATTGATTTTTATATAAAGGCACTGAGAGATAGCAGTGTATTCTATCTTATAATGTTTGTGGCTTTTAGTACGCTTGTATTTACAGTATTTATAGCGGTGCTTTCAAAAGGCTTTAAGACAATTAACAGCAGGATGTCCGAAAAGTACAAGTCCTCTGATTACAAAATGACAAGGCTGAAGGCCTCGTCACCGCTTAAGGCGTTATTTGTAAAGGAACTAAGATTTTACTTTTCATCCTTTATATATGTAACTAATACAGCAATAGGACCACTGATGATGACAGTCTTTTCGATTGCCATAATCATACTTGGAAAGGATAAGCTCGCAAAGCTTTTAGAGATGCCTTTTGCCGGGGATTATATTTATCTTAGTTCAGTGGCAGTATTTGCCTTTTGTATAGGAATGACCTTAATTACTGCTTCTTCAATATCTCTTGAGGGTAAAAATCTTTGGATTATAAAGTCACTTCCAGTTGATATAAAGAGTATTTTATGGAGTAAGGTGCTAGTTAATCTGGCACTCACAGTACCGGCGCTGGTAATCAATATGATAATAATAGTCATAGGTCTTGAACTTGACATAACAACAGCCTTAGCAATGTTTGCAGTATTGCTGACACTCTCCTTGCTCTCTCCCGTAATAGGACTTATGATAAATCTTTATTTTCCGAAGCTGGAGTGGACCAGTCACATGGCTGTTGTAAAGCAGAGTGTAAGCGTTTTTATAAGCATGCTGGCAAATTTTGTAATTATTATAATAACAATTGTATTATTCGTAGCAATAGAGCCTTCGAATGCAAATGTTTTTCTGTTTGCAACGGCGTTTGTTTTGCTGTTGGTAACTCTAGTCTTTGTCAAGGTTCTGAATACCATAGGAGTAAGGAGATTTGCAGAACTGCAGAATTAAAAAGAAAACTTCTAATAGGGGGGGAGCTGTTTTGCGGGAAGTGGAGATACTCTTTATCTACTTTACTATTTATAGCTTCATTGGATGGCTCTGTGAAGTTGTCTACTGCTCATATCTATCGAGAAGGATTGTCAACAGAGGGTTTCTCGCAGGACCTGTTTGTCCTGTATATGGTTTTGGAGCGCTGTTCCTTATATGGCTCCTTGAGCCTGTCGCTTTCAGTATACCGATTATATTTATATGTGGGCTTGTAATAACCAGTACCCTTGAGTATATAACAGGCTGGCTGCTGGAGACCTTTTTTGGAACCAGATGGTGGGATTACAGCAACCAGAAATTTAACCTGGAGGGAAGAGTGTGCCTCAAGAACTCCATATACTTTGGAATAATGAGCGTTATTCTGATAAAGCTTCTTCATCCTACTGCCGAGAAGCTTATATGGATTATACCCGAGGGCTTCCTGCATGTAATATGTGTGATACTGGTAGCGTACTTTGCTGTTGACTGTAGCTTTACACTGAATACTCTTGTAAACCTTAATCAGCGTCTTCAAAAGCTGTATGAGTTTACAGAGGAGCTGCGAAAAACTGCCGATATCCAAGAATGGTTCAATGAAAGAGAACTGGTCAGAAGCTTTGAAAAGCTAAGACTCATACTGGAAGAAGGTAAAAGTAACCTTAACCAGAAAATTGGTGAGAGCAAAATAGAAATAAATCATATGCTTGAAGAGAAAAGGAATGAGCTTAACTCGAAACTAAGGGAGAGATTTGAAGCCCTTACCGCAAAAAGAGGAAGCGGACATAGACTAATCAAGGCATTCCCGGGGATGCGCAGCATCAGGTATAATACCCAGCTTGGGCAGCTAAGGGAGGCTCTGAAGGAGCTGAAGCAAAGAGTTAAGGGTAAGGAGTAATGGTCATATTAACTGATCAAAGTGTATATTGTTGAAGTAAGGGGACTTGTGCTTATGCTTTCTGATAGAAAGTGAAACACAGGTCTTTATTTTTCTGTTGACAAAAGTGTTTACTGTGTATATACTGTATATGTAACAAACATAACAGTATATACATTTATATCGGAGGTTATTGGTGAAAATAATTATTTCAAATACGTCAGGTATACCAATATATGAGCAAATAAAGGATCAGATAAAAAATGCCATTTTATCTGGCGAGCTGGAGGAAAACGAGCTTCTGCCGTCTTTGAGGCAGCTTGCAAAGGATCTGAGGATAAGTGTTCTTACAACTACCAGAGCTTACTCCGAATTGGAGCAGGAGGGCTTTGTTACAAATGTCCAGGGTAAAGGCTGCTATGTAATGGGTAGAGGCTCGGAGCTTATTCGGGAGCAGCTGTTGCGGGAGGTTGAGGATAATCTGACGGCGGCGATTAAGGCGGCAAAAAGAGCTGAGATATGTGAGGAAGAGCTTGTTAAAATGCTAAGACTGCTTATGGAGGAGGAAGGAAATGAATAATGCCATTGAAATCAGCAATCTATGTAAGGAATATGATAAATTTTCATTAAAAAATGTAGGATTTTCTTTACCCAGAGGCTATATTATGGGGTTGATAGGACCCAATGGAGCAGGGAAGACCACAACTATTAAGCTGATGCTAAACATGATTAGGAAATCTGCGGGAGATATACGAATTTTAGATATGGATAGTGTTGCTCAGCAGAATGAAATAAAGGAGAGCATCGGGGCAGTTTTTGACTCCAACTACTTTGTTCAGGATTGGAAGGTAAAGCAGGTTGAGGAGACTCTGAAAATTTTTTATCAAAACTGGGATAGGGAAAAATTTCGTGAAATGGTTCAACAGTTTGGTTTGAATATGAACAAAAAGGTTAGGGAGCTTTCAAGGGGCATGCAAATGAAGCTTATGCTTGCCTGTGCCTTCTCACATGATGCCAAGCTGCTGATTTTAGATGAGCCTACAAGCGGATTGGATCCGGTTGCAAGGGATGAACTCCTTGAAATACTTTTAGAATTTATTCAGGACGGAGACAGAAGCGTACTTTTTTCAACCCACATAACCTCTGATCTGGATAAGATTGCGGACTATATAACCTTTATAAATAACGGTGCCGTATTTTACACAGGTCCAAAGGATGAGTTCATTGAAGGCTTCAAAATGATTAAGGGCGGTAAGGAAGAGCTATCTCCGGAAAAGGAAAGCAGATTTCTGGGTTTAAGGAAATATTCCTCGGGATTTGAAGGACTGATCAAAGCTGAGGATACTAAATACTATAGAGAGTTTAGTTGTGAGCCGGTTTCTCTGGATGACATTATTATTTTTACAAGCAAGGGGGCTAAAAACAATGAGTAATATATTTAAAATGGTAAGGCTGGATTTCTCACTTATTAAACCATATATGAAGACAATGCTGATCGTTTTAATTGCTCCTGTAATTATTATGTATAGTACCCAGGATATCATTTCAAGTCTTGTCTTATGCATGAGCATCATGGCAATGACATCAAACTACACCTTCTCCATTGCTGAGAAAAATGATCTGAACCGGCTTTATGGACTGATCCCTGTTTCAAAAAAGGATATTGTCATGGGTCGGTATATGTTCACGGCTCTTACAGGAATAGTGGCGGTCTTTGTTGGGGTAATTGTTAGTATTACTATTTTAGCTGCTGCTAATAAGGGAATACCGATGGAAGAGTTAATTGTTGGGGTAAGTG
>JAEZIV010000404.1 GCA_023436515.1 Bacillota bacterium | reverse complement strand
GACTTGTTTTCTCTCTTTAGCTCGATGTTATTTTTACTATAATTTTTATAGAGACATTTATCCTTTTTGGGATTAAACTCCTCATATGATATTCCATTAACAATACCGAATAAATCCTTTTGTCTCTTTGCTAGTACACCTTCCATTCTTTCACCGTAAGCAGCTGTCAGAATCTCCTCAGCATACTGTTTACTTACTGTATTTATTATATCGGCATAAACCAGTCCACACTTCATAAAACTAAAGGTTCCGTAAAACTCCGCTTTGTCTGAAGTGAAAAAACCATCCTCAAGATTAAGATAAGGTACTACTTCAGCGTTAAAGTTGCCTTGATACTCCAGATTATGCACAGTAAACACTGTTGAAATACCCTCATAAAAGCTATGCTTGCTGTATTTTTCTTTCAGCAGAAGACAAATGGGGCCTGTATGCCAATCATTACAATGAATTATGTCCGGCTTGAAATCAATAACCTCTAGCATCTCTAGGGCTGCTTTACATAAAAGTATAAACCTTTGAGCATCATCAGGATAGCAGTATATTCCTTCACGATTAAAATAATTGTGATTCTCCAAAAAATAAACAGGTATAGTACTCTTCTTAGACCCAAGAATACTTCCCTCTTTAATTACACAGGTTTCCTTTCTATCCCCTATTTCCACAGGAAAATCGACTAGATAACTCATGCTCTCTTTTATAAACCCATATCTTGGCATTATAACTCTTACATCGTGTCCAAGCAGGGATAGTTCCTTTGGTAATGAACCCGCCACGTCGGCCAAGCCACCTGTTTTGGCAAAAGGGTCAACCTCTGCCGATACAAAAAGTATTTTAAGATTTGTGTTATTAAGCTTCACGCTGTTTCCTCCACTCCAATATGATCAGACCAATTCTCTAATCATTTTTATAAATACATCAGACAGCACAGGGTCAAACTGAACCCCCTTGCATCTTTCAATCTCATTTATTGCCATTTCCATTGTCATACCTCTTCTATAGGTTCTATCACTTGTCATTGCATCAAATGCATCAGCTATACAGAGTATACGACCTAATAAACTGATTTCCTCACCCTTGAGCCTATTGGGGTAGCCTCCCCCGTTATACATCTCATGGTGCTCAAGTATAGCCTTTAATCCCTGCCCTAAAAACTCGACATTTTTTAGTATGTTAAATGATATTTGAGGATGCTTTTTTATCTCGTCGAATTCCGCTTCTGTTAGCTTGTCTGTTTTATTAAGAATTGCAGCCGATATTCCTATTTTACCTATATCGTGTAAAATAGCTGCATATCGTAAATCCTCAATAACATCCTCATCCAGGTTGAGCTGGGTAGCAATTTCACAAGCTATCTCCATAACCCTCTGGCAATGTCCACTTGTATATGAATCCTTTGCTTCAATTGCATTTACCAATGACATTACAGTTTGTATATAGCCGGTATTTAAACTGTTAGAGTACCTTTGCAATTCATCATTTTTTATGCGAAGTTCCTCCTTGGCAATATTCAAACTATTAATGTTATCATTTAGATCATCATTTACGGCAGCTGTTTCTTCGTAGAGAGCTTCTATTTCCTGCTTCTGAGAATAGACATCGTTAAAAAGCTCCGATTTTTCCATTGCAACTGCAGCATAATTAGCAATACTTTTCAAAAAGGATACATTTACCCTTTTAAAAGTATTTTTAGCAGGTGTTTCTATAAATATAACACCAAGCTGCTCGGTAGCTGATATGCTCATAGGAATGGCAAGCTTATCCCCATAGACGCCCCTCTTAGATAACAATATATTTGTATTGACAACAATTGAGTTTGTATTAAAGCACTTTGTTACTACTGAATCAGTATCAAAGTATTTTCCCTCTTCACCATAGCATTTTCCTAACTCGTGCTTACAATATATATCCTGCGAGTCAATGTCCTTTATGCAGATAAGGCATCTATCACAACCGGTAAATTTCTTAAATACCTCAAAAACATATTTGACGATGTTCTCCATGTCAATTGTCGAATTAAACTTTTCCGATGTAATTCGCAGCACCTCAAGCTCATTCTGTTTCTCAATAAGCAGCTTAAAAGTCTTGAGAGCGTTTCTTTCGGTACCCGGATATGAAAACCGTCCGGTGGTATTATGGAGACCAGTATATTTTTTTATAACACCTCTGGCCTTTTTATTTCTTTTGAAAATAAATACACTAAAGTCCACCACATCCACAACTAAAATACAAACAACCAGAATAAAGCTAATGTATACGCCTGTTTTAGAATCGTTATTTAAGCTGTAAATCAACATGATTATAGCAATTATTCCAACAATATATTTGAGTATATGGGAATAATACTTTATAAAATTCATGTTACCTCCATCAGTTGCTGACTAGTAGAGATAGAATCTCACATACTAATTTTACGGTTTTTTACGAATTTTAGCAATAAAAATAGTATTTTTTTTATTCTATTCTATTTTTAACAAAAAGATACTGTTAAAATCAACAGTATCTTTTCTGATCAAGTAATATTTATTGTTATTTTGTTTCCCCAAGCTTAACCTTAACAGATATGGTTTTTCCATCTCTGTATAATTCCATAGTTACTGTATCTCCCGGCTTATGCTTATTCTTTTCTTCTTCCAGTTCAGAGAAGGACTTTATGGCTTTATTCTCAAACTTTGTAATAACGTCACCGGCCTTAATTCCACCTTTATCCGCGGCTCCCAGAAGCTCAACCTGTGCTACATAGACTCCCATCGGCATGTTGTTTTCCTTAGCAATATCCTCTGTGTATCTCTGATCAACTGAAATTCCAAGGTATGGCTTTGAAATATATGTGTTTTTAATCAGTTCCTCGGCAATTGACTTTGCATCATCAACAGGTATAGCGAAACCTAGCCCTTCAAAGCCTGTGGCAACCATTTTTACAGTATTGACACCTATGAGTTCACCTTTTATATTAACTAGAGCACCACCGCTGTTTCCGGGGTTAATAGCCGCATCTGTCTGTATCAATCTGATTTTCTTTCCATTTTCTAATTGAACTGTCCTGTTTAGTCCGCTGATTACTCCCTGGGTTACAGATCCCATGTACTCAAGCCCACCAGGATTACCTATTGCAATAGCGGGTTCCCCTATTTTAAGATTTGATGAATCTCCAAACTCAATAGCATTTAAGTTGTTCTCATTTATTTTAATTACTGCAAGGTCAGTTTTCGAGTCATAACCTTTTATTTCAGCATCATAGGGCTTATCAATTTTATTTGGCAGATAGACTTGAATTTTCGCTCCTGCCTGAACTTTTCTGGTTCTGTCATCTATTGCTCTCTCTATAACGTGATGATTGGTTAGTATATATCCATCTGTGCTTATTATAATACCGGAACCTTCTCCTCCATCTGACTGCACTCCAAACAGATCATTGATGTTCTGGTAGGATATTCTTATCCCAACAACCGAGGGGCCGACCTTTTCAGCCACGCTTGTTACTGCTGATTCAGCAGTTTGAACAATTTCAACTCTTTTTAGTTCTCCCACTGGAGCCTGATTGCTCTGGAGAGATCCATTTGATTCTATTCCCAAAAAGTTCTTCAAGCTGGGCTGAACTATAGGTGCTACACCAAGGAGCATACCTGTGAGAATAGCTCCACCGAGAATAGAGCTGACTAATGAAACAAGAACATATTTCCATGTATCCGATTTTCTATAAGTCTTTTTATAGCTTTCTTTGTAATAATTGTTAGGGTTGTTATATATCTGTCCCTGATTATTTACATTGGGGTTTGCGTTAAAATTGTGCATCTGCCAAACTTTTTGTGTCTCTGTTATTCTGTCCTGATTATAATCATTTTGAATAACTGTTCTGATGCTTTCACTGTTAGTACTTTCTTTATTTGTGTTTTGGTCGCCGATATTATGAGTATTAGAATCTTCGGCATTAATATTTTGGGTGTTAGCATTATCGGCACTGATATTTTGGGTATTAGCATTATCGGCACCACTGTTATCAATATTTTGTTCCGTTCTCTCTGTTGCCTCCTCCTCAGTATTTCTTCTACTTACATTCTCTTCAGAGGTGGATGTATCCTTTGCTTCTATTTCATTTAAGCGACTGTTTAGCTCTTCAGATATATCATTTCTTTCATTTCTATCGTCATTCATATTAAAGTCCCCTTTCTAATCAATATATTATATATTTTAATGTGGCATTTTTAAAAAACTGTGAACAAAGTGTTAATCTTCAGCATTGTTCTTTAAATAGTCAAGAGTGAATTCAAATTTGGTTCCGGCTCCTATTTCACTTTCAACCTTTATCTCCTGCTTGTGTTCATTTAGGATGTTCTTTACAATTGCAAGGCCTAAACCAGTCCCAGTTTTATCCTTTCCTCTGGATTTATCCGATTTGTAAAATCTGTCCCAGATTCTTTTTTTATCAGCTTCATCAATTCCGACACCATTATCCTGAACTGAAATTAAAACCTTATCTTTATTCTTTACAGTTTCAAAAATAATTTTCCCGTTCTCATTTGAAAATTTAACCGCATTATGCAAAAGATTAATAATGACCCTCTCTATAGAATCCTTGTCTCCCAATACATAAAGGTTTTCCGAATCAAAGTTTGCTTCTATTTCCAGATTTTTCGAGGTTATCAAGGTCTCATTTTTAATAACACAGACCCTTATTAATTCATTTATGTCAAAAGGTTTAAAATTGAGCTTTAATTCACCAGCCTCCATTCTGGCTAAATCCAGAAGATCGTTCACCAATCTGTTCAGACGATTTATCTCATCCCTCACTATTAGCAGGTAGTCTCTGTGTTTTTCATCAGGAATTGTTCCATCCAGAATCCCCTCAATAAAGCCACGAATAGAAGTCATTGGTGTCCGAAGCTCATGGGAAACATTTGCAATAAAACCTCTTCGCATCTCCTCAAGCTTTTCCAGATCATCTATCATTTGATTGAAGCTATCCGCTAGCTGTCCGATTTCATCCTCGTTCTTGATGGTAAGCTTATTCCTGAAATCTCCGGCTGCAATAATCTTAGCTGCATTATTGATTTGCTTCAAGGGTTTTGTGAATCTTATTGAAAAGATGTAAACAAGAATTATAGCGAGGAATATTGCCACCCCACCCGACCACATAAACAATTTGAAAACTGATGCTCTCAGCCTCTGTATCTCTGGAATGGGGGTATGAAGATAAACTGCTGCAATTGTTTCTTCCTTACCGCTGCTCGAAACAAGCTGGAATGGTACCTGTATCGTAAGCCAAGAGTTGACCTCATTGTATTCGGCTGATTTGAATACCCCATAAAAATCACCAATTTTTTGAACAGTAACTCCCCCATTATTCATAACATCCTCATACATTTTCGAGTCGGGAAGCTGAGGGTAGCTGCCTCCATTTTTATATTTATTCAAGGCACTACTAGCCCAGCCCGGAGTACAAAATACAACCTGTCCGTCCTTGCTGACAATCCATATAATAGAGCTGCTGTAATCACTCGTTTGACTTAAGAAGCTTTCAAACAACTGCTGCACAAGTAATACATCACTATTTTTTAAATAGACGTAAAAAGTACTTCTTATATTTTCAGCTGCCTGTTTTAATGTGTCCACCTTTTCCTTTGTTGCATAATCATTAAGGGAATAATATAAGAAGCCTCCTGTAACAATATAACTCAATATTAAAAGGCCAATAAAAATTGTCACCAGTTTCTTAAAAATGGTCTTTTTGATATTATGTCTTTTCCTAAATAGCATCAATTATTTCACCTCAAACTTGTAGCCCACGCCCCAGACTGTTTTAAGCTGCCAGGGCTGACCCTCAAGGTCTATTTTTTCTCTGACTCTTTTTACATGAACATCCACAGTTCTTGAGTCTCCATAGAAATCAAATCCCCAGACATGCTCCAGCAGCTGCTCCCTAGTAAAAACCTTGTTTGGGTTTGATGCTAGGAAGAATAGCAACTCAAGCTCCTTTGGGGGGAGTTCGATAAGGTTACCTTTAAGCCTGATGGTGTAATTACTTTTATTAACTATCAGGTTTGGGTATACCACCTCCTGAGTGTCTATCTCCTTATGCTCGTATCTTCTTAAAACAGCTTTAACCCTTGCTACAAGCTCCTTTGGCTCAACGGGCTTTACCATATAGTCATCCGCACCAAGCTCCAATCCTAAAACCTTGTCAAAGGTTTCTCCCTTGGCAGTCAGCATTATTATCGGAATAGAACTCACCTTGCGTATTTCTCTGCAAACCTGCCATCCGTCAATTCCCGGCAGCATTATATCCAAAACTACAAGATTGGGAGCCTGTAGCTTAAATGTATCTATTGCCTGTACGCCATTATATGCGTATACAACCTCATAGCCTTCCTTTTGCAGGTATAGTCCGATCAATTCACAAATATTCCTGTCATCATCTACTATTAATACCTTGCTTTTACTGTTCATATAATCTCCCATCTACGAGCTCTCGGCACGTACATAATAATTATAAAAAGACACATAGTAGATTTTTCCGTGTCTATCATTTTTTATTATAACAATAGAAATCTAAAAAGATATATTATTTGTAAAATATTTAAAAAAAATTAATAAATATAGTGCAGTTAATCTCACAAAATACAACCCCAAACTAAAACTGAATCATAAAAAAACTCCTCCGATTTATAAAATTATAGACATTTTGCCTACCCCTATAAATCAGAGAAGTTTATTGGATTTTAAACAATTATTTATAGGATTTTAATGTTATTTATCACTCATTCCACATTATCACAATCCTACTAATATAAATATTTATTGGTTTAACAATTCTCCTGAAACCCTTGATATTGCTAGTCTTTTACCCTACCTTCAATTCCAATCTCAACTTATCTGCTATCATCGCTATAAACTCGGAATTAGTCGGCTTACCTTTCCCGATATTTACCGTATAGCCAAACAAAGCATCAATGGCCTCAACCTGACCTCGGCTCCAAGCAACCTCAATAGCATGACGGATAGCTCTTTCCACTCTGCTTGGTGTAGTGTTGTATTCTTTTGCAATGCTTGGATATAGAAGCTTAGTAATAGAGTTTATAACATCAAGATCCTTGACTACCATCATTATTGCATCCCTCAAATATTGATAGCCTTTTATATGTGCAGGAACACCGATTTCGTGCATGATATTAGTTACCTCTATCTCAAGGTTTCTAGAAGAATTTGCAATATGTACCGGCTTTTTTTCTGCCATAGAGTCACTTTTGTGTATTGATATGGATGATGATAAGGAAGTAGTAACTGAAGGAATATACGTACTATCTTTCAATTGTCTTATCCTATTCACCAGAACATCCATATCGAAAGGTTTAACTATATAGTATTCAGCTCCAAGTGCAAGAGCACGCTGAGTAATCTTGTCCTGTCCAACTGCTGACAGTACTATAAACAAAGGCTTTTTCTCCATCTTTGATGCTGCAATTTTCTCCAACACACCCAACCCGTCAAGGTGCGGCATGATTATATCTAAGATTGCAATATCAGGAGAATTCTGCAGTATTAAATCGACTGCTTCAAATCCATCCCTTGCAAGACCAACAACTTCGATATCATTCTGATTTGAAAGATATTCGCACAAAATGTCGCCGAATTCTCTATTGTCATCCGCAATAAGAACATTAATAATTTTACTACTCAAACCAATAACCCCCCAAGAATTTATTTTTCCAGATTATGTCATGCCTCTATTATATTTTGATCTCGACATAATTTCAAGTTTTTTACTTGAATTGCCAGAATAAATTATAGGTGTTACTGTCATATTTCATTATCTAAGCCTTAATATTACCATATTTCGCTAGATTTAAAAAAATTTATTTTGATTCTTACTATTTAGTAATATTTCCCATTTTACTAGCAAAAGTATTATTTTTTGCATAAATAGTATGTATTCGTAATATTTAAACTGAACCTACCAGACTATAAGTAGATTCAGTTTAATATCGTGTATAGCACTAACCAGCTTTTAAGCCTTTTAAATTGATAGCATCTTTGTCATTTACATTCTTCAGCATCCATTCGATAAATATACCATAGCCTCTAGTTGGATCGTTAACAAGTACATGAGTAACTGCACCAATCAGCTTTCCATTCTGAATTATTGGGCTTCCCGACATTCCCTGAACAATTCCTCCTGTAGAGTTGAGCAGTCTCTTGTCTGTAACCCGAATTACCATTCCCTTTGGTCCACTGAAGGATTGCCTTGCAACCTTTTCGATATAAATATTGAACTCCTGTATATCATTACCCTCAATATTTGATAATATAGTTGCAGGGCCTACTTTTACCTGCCCTCTGATCCCAATAGGGTACAATCTTCTGTTGGAAACCTTGTACTCCTTTAATACTTTACCGTATATTCCACATTCATCATTCTTGAAAATATCACCCATTGGTGGTTTATTCTCCAGAAAGATTCCTTTCAACTCACCGGGAGTTCCCTGTTCTCCTTTTTTAACCGCAATAATATTTGACTCTAGTACCTCACCACTGTTAACCGGCATTAGCAGGCCTGTATCTATATCGGTAATGCCATGACCAAGTGCACCAAAGCTTCCTGTTTCAGGATCATAAAAGGTCATAGTCCCAATGCCGGCCGTACTGTCTCTCACCCACAGTCCTATATGATACTTATTGTCATTAACTCCTTGAACAGGGTATATTGTTGTATTCACAAAGCTGTTACCCCTTTTAAATTTTATATCTAGTTTACCTCCGTTACTAAGATCAATTTCTTTTATAAGGTCGTGAATATCCGAGAGCTTTTTACTATTTATTTCATATAAGATATCACCGGCCTTGATCCCAGCTTCTTTTGCAGGTGCCGTCCGAGCTCCTTCCATACCTTCAACATCACTTACACCTATGACTAAAACACCATCCATCTTAATTTTTACACCTACTGTGTTACCGCAGGCTGCCAAGCGTTTACTGGGTATAATATCTACTTGCATTGTTTTTAAGGGAATTACTCCAAAAGCACTAAAATTAAGCTTTACCGTCCCTTTTCTCTGAGTTCTAAAGGCAAGAGGTGATATTAGATCTAAATAATTTCCACTGGCTTTTATACTACTATTATTTAGTTTTAGCACATCACCCTTGTCAGCCTTTATATTTACTAAATACAGGCTCTTAAAATTGTAAATGTATTCCTCCCCCTCTAAGAGTGTCAGTCTTTCAGGAATTACAGAAAGTGCCTGTAAATAACTCAGTGTAATAACACAAAAACAAACAAACAATAGTACAAACAGCTTTTTTTTATTGGATTATAAATAGTGCATTTTTTCACGCTCCCCTATAAATAAAATACCATTATGTGGCTGCTTGCTTTTTTTTCCAATATTAACCCAATGATAACAAAGTCACGCCATTATATCTGAGCGTGACCTTGAAATCATAATCATAAGTTAACCTTTATGGATTTTTATTATTCAAGCAAAATAAAACATGGTAGGTAATTAAAACTCAAAAATTAGATAGAAGTTGATTACTTATTATTGAAAAAAAATAAAAAAACAACCAGATAATTCATTATTCATGGCTGTTCTTTTTATTAGGCTTATTCAAAAATTAATTTTAATTATTTTTTTTAAACATATCGGCTGCAGCTATGAGCTCCTCAGAGTGCCTCAGGGCTAAAGGTGTTATGTCTGAGCCGCCTATAATTCGTGCAATTTCCTTAACTCTTCCCTCGTGGTCCAGACTCCTGACTGTAGTAAAGGTATTCTCCCCATCTGACTTCTTTTCAATGAAAAGATGGCTATCAGCCATACATGCTAACTGAGACAAGTGGGTAACACAAAGTACCTGATGTGTTTTTGATATGTAGGACAGCTTTTCTCCAACCCTTTGGGCAGCTTTTCCGCTGATACCCGTATCTATTTCATCAAAGATGAGAGTTGGTATGGAATCAACGTTTGCCAGAATGGTTTTAATAGCCAGCATTATTCTGGACATTTCACCCCCGGAAGCAATCCTGCTCAGTGGTTTTAATGGTTCCCCTACATTACTGGAAATTAAAAATTCAACTGAATTTAGCCCGTTTTTAAAAAATTTCCTTTCTTCACTATTAAACACGAGGTTAACTTTAAAGGTGGCGTTTTTCATTTCAAGGTTTTCAAGCTCTTCAGTAATATTTTTTTCAAGCAATGACGAGGCCTTTTCTCTTTCGGAGTTAAGTTTTTGAGCACTCTTGAATAATTTTACAATAGTATCCTCGAGTTGTTTATTCAGCCCTTCTGCTAGAGACTCGCTCTGAAGCAGCTCATCATATTCTTGCTGGGACTTGCTCAGATATTCAAGAACCTCCTCTATACTTGAGCCATATTTTCTTTTTAACCGGGTTATTATATCAAGCCTTTCATCCAGCCTTGATAAATCATCCGGGCTGAACTCGCAAGCCTCTCTTTTATTTCTGATATCCTCACAAATATCTTCCAATTGGTATATAACAGATTCAAGCTTTTCGTACACAGAGTTTATTTCAGGATCAAATCTCTGAATTGAAAATAACTCCTGTAAAGCCTTGTTGGCATTGTACAAGGCTGATTTCCCGGTATTAGATCCTTCGTTTAACAGCTCATATGCCTTTACAATTGAGTTGATAATCTTCTCGGAATTGGCTAGAACCTGCCTCTTTGCACTTAGAGTTTGGTCCTCACCGGCTTTAAGACGTGCATTCTTTATTTCTTCAATTTGAAAATTGAGCATGTCCATTCGACGGGCAAGTTCACCCTTATCTCCTGCCAGTTCCTTTAGCCTTGCTTTTATGTCTTTATATTTATTATACAAATGACTGTATTCACTTTTAAGCTCTTCGATTTCTTTTCCTCCAAAAGCATCCAGCAAATCAATATGAGTTTCAGTTTTAAGTAGTGATTGATTGTCGTGTTGTCCATGGATATCCAGCAACAGCTCACCAATCTGCTTAAGCATAGATACATTAACAAGTCTGCCGTTTATGCGGCAGGTATTTTTTCCGGACAGGCTTATTTCCCTTGATAATATAAGGCTTCCTTCTTCTGCTTCTATACCCGACTGTTCAAGAATCTGATCAACTAAAGCATTATTATATTGGAAAATGGCTTCAACAATTGCCTTCTCCTTGCCGTTTCTTATTAACTCCCTTGAAACCCGCTCCCCAAGAACAGCATTTATTGAGTCTATCAATATAGACTTACCTGCTCCTGTTTCTCCGGTAAGTACGTTTAGCCCCCCACCTATTTCGAGGCTTAGCTTGTCTATAAGAGCAATATTTTGAATATCAAGCTGTATAAGCATAAATACCTCCACCTACACCTGTTGACTATAGACTATAATCACTACTTTCCAATCATTTTGCAGAATTTATTAACTATTTCCTCGGCTATTTTTTCAGCTCTGCAAACCATTATGAGGGTATCATCTCCGGCTATGGTGCCGAGTATCTCCTGCCACTTTAGAGAATCAATTGCAGAAGCTGCAGCCTGTGCCATGCCCGACAGGGTTTTAACCACAACTATGTTATTAGCATAATCACTTGATACGTAAGCTTCGGTCAAAATGGTTATCAATCTGTTGGATACCTGATTTTCGGATTGAGAAAATGTGGCATATTTATATTTACCCTCTGCTGACATTACCTTTATAAGCCTAAGATCCTTTATATCTCTTGATACAGTGGCCTGTGTGACAT
>JAEZIV010000355.1 GCA_023436515.1 Bacillota bacterium | reverse complement strand
GTATAAGAAAACAGGGTGAGTATTTGGTGATTGACCCTTGCATTCCAAAGAAACTGGAGGAGTACTCCGTCAGGTACACTTATGGTGCTGCCATATATGATATTGTAATTAAGAACCAAAGTCATCAGAATAGGATAGTAACAAAAATAGTTGTTGACGGTAATGCTTTGGAGGGCAACAGATTTAAACTGAGGGATGATGGCAAAAGCCATCAGGTTGAAGCTATCATGTAATGATTAATATAGTAATTCAGTAAGGGCACCAAAGGTTTATCTTTTGGTGCCTGCTTTATGTCAGTCGGCAAAATCCAAGCTTTCTTTTCCGAATACTAATTTGGTATGACACTATATAACTTATATAACTAATTAACAAATAACAACTTTTACACCCACAGCATTTACATCCCTCCCTTTAGTATGCTATATTAATGAATGAATACTGTGAAAAAAATAACGAGTTGGATTTTATTAGTTTACAAATCAATATAAGTAAATAATTTTATATAAAGGAGCACAGGTATGGCTAAAATAATTATGAAAACTCCATTGGTTGAGATGGATGGAGACGAAATGACCAGAGTTATCTGGAAGATGATAAAGGATATTTTATTACTGCCTTATATCGACCTGAAGACAGAGTATTATGATTTGGGACTTGAGTACAGAGAAAAGACCGGTGACCAGGTTACCGTTGATTCGGCAATTGCGACAAAGAAATACGGTGTCGCAGTTAAGTGTGCTACAATTACTCCAAATGCTGAGAGAGTGAAGGAATACAACCTTACAGAAATGTGGAAGAGTCCAAACGGAACCATTAGAGCAATTCTTGATGGAACAGTTTTCCGTGCTCCTATCCTACTTGACAGCATAAAGCCTTTCGTTAAAACCTGGGTTAAGCCCATCACAATTGCAAGACATGCCTATGGCGATGTTTACAGAGATGTAGAATATCGTGTACCGGGAGCTGGCAAGGCAGAGCTTGTATTTACAGACGAAAAGGGAGAAGAGGTTCGCCAGACAATACATGATTTTGACGGCGCCGGAATAATTCTCGGAATGCACAACCTTGACAAATCCATTGAGAGCTTTGCCAGATCCTGTTTCAACTTTGCCTTGGATCAAAAGCAAGACCTTTGGTTTGCTACAAAGGATACCATTTCAAAGAAATATGACCATACCTTCAAGGATATATTCCAGGAAATATATGAGAAGGAATATGATGAGAAGTTTAAGGCTGCCGGTATAGAGTATTTCTATACACTTATTGATGATGCAGTTGCACGTGTTGTAAGATCTGAGGGAGGCTTTATTTGGGCCTGCAAAAACTATGATGGGGATGTAATGTCCGATATGGTAGCTACCGCCTTCGGTAGCCTTGCGATGATGACCTCAATACTGGTTTCTCCTGAAGGCTTCTATGAGTATGAAGCGGCACATGGAACTGTACAGCGTCATTACTACCAGCATCTTAAGGGTCAGGAAACCTCCACAAACTCTATGGCAACCTTGTTTGCTTGGACAGGTGCCCTTCGCAAGAGAGGAGAGCTGGACGGAATTCAGGAGCTTGTTGATTTTGCTGATAAGATGGATAAGGCATCCCTTCAAACTATTGAAAATGGCATAATGACCAAGGATCTTGCGGCTTTATCAGACCTTAAGGAAATAAAAACAGTGAATACAGAGGATTTTCTAAAGGAAGTTAAAAATACCTTTGATGCTATGAAATAATAGCTAGTATTAACGAATATAGTATAAAATGTCCATAAAAAATAAACACTGGTAAAATCATATGCTGATTTTCCGGTGTTTATTTTTTAGTTGGCTATCTCTCTGGAAATTTGTGTTTTATTTATCTGTGCAGATGTGGTAAAATGATTTTTATGATTTAGCTTCTTGCAATTTTTAAAATAGACAAATTAAATATATCCAAATCAGGAGGAATTATAATGAATACAACTACCAAACCTAATGGTTATAAACCAAGCCTTGATATCAGAAAAACCGAAGTTGCCATCAAGAAGATAAAGGATTATTTTGAAAATGAATTAGCTAAGGAATTGAAGCTAACCAGAGTTTCGGCACCATTATTTGTGAAGCCTGAAACAGGATTAAATGATAATTTGAACGGAGTGGAAAGACCGGTATCCTTTGACGTTAAGGGGATTGGAGGCGATACTGTTGAGGTTGTTCATTCCCTTGCCAAGTGGAAAAGAATGGCCCTCAAACGCTACGGGTTTTCGTCAGGAGAAGGCTTATATACAGACATGAATGCTATCAGAAGGGATGAGGATCTTGACAATATACACTCGGTGTATGTTGATCAGTGGGATTGGGAAAAAATTATAGATAAGAGTCAACGCACCGAAGAAACCCTTAAGAGTATTGTTAAGCAGATTTATGCTGTATTTAAAAGGACAGAAAAATATATAACAGAATTATATCCAACGGTTGAACGCTACTTGCCCGAGGATATATTCTTCATAACAACCCAGGAGCTTGAAGACAGATATCCGGAGCTGACTCCTAAGGAAAGAGAAAGAGCGTTGGTTAAGGATAAGAAAGCAGTATTTATAATGAAAATAGGTGATACTCTAAATTCCGGGATGAAGCATGATGGAAGAGCACCGGATTATGATGATTGGGCTTTAAATGGAGATATAGTATTCTACTATCCTGTTCTGGACATTGCTTTCGAGGTTTCCTCCATGGGTATAAGGGTAGACGAGACTTCTCTAATGGAGCAGCTCAAAAAGGCTGGGTGTGAGGATAGGAAAAATATGCCTTTCCATACTCAATTGCTCAAAAAGGAGCTTCCCTATACAATTGGAGGCGGCATTGGACAATCCAGGATCTGCATGTTTTTCCTGGGGAAAGCGCATATAGGAGAGGTTCAATCCTCGGTATGGGATGAGGATATGATAAAAGAGTGCTCAGATGCAAATATTGAGCTCCTTTAATAAATTCCGGTGCGTAACTACTTTATTTTTATTGGAAATTGGCATATTATTATTAATGGACGCTCTACTTTATGGTAAGTAATTAATACAAACAGACAACCTGTTATTTCATAATTATTGTGTTGCGCCGTGGGCGTAGATTGGAGAAAAAATGAGTTATACCGAAATAAAAAAACTATTTAGAGAACCACAAGAATATATAGGTAAAATAGTTACCGTACCCGGCTGGGTAAAGACTGTAAGAGACTCTAAAACCTTTGGTTTTATTGAGCTCAATGACGGAACCTTTTTCAGAAACCTTCAGGTTGTTTTCGAGGAGGGCAGACTGGACAATTTTAAGGATGTTGCGAAATTAACAGTTGGATCGGCCATAGAAGTGGAAGGAGAGCTGGTTGAAACACCTAACGCCAAACAGCCCTTTGAGCTTAAGGCTACCCGTATTTTTATTGAAAATGTGTGCCCAACCGACTATCAGCTTCAAAAGAAGAGGCATTCCTTTGAATTTCTGAGGACAATTGCCCATTTAAGACCTAGAACAAATACTTTTTCAGCGGTTTTCAGAGTACGATCTCTGGCTGCCTTTGCAGTGCACAGGTTCTTCCAGGAAAGAGGCTTTGTTTATGTCCATACCCCAATAATTACAGGCAGCGACGCAGAGGGTGCCGGTCAGATGTTCAGAGTAACTACCCTTGACCTGAATAATCCGCCGAAACAGGAAAACGGCAGTATAGATTACACAAAGGATTTCTTTGAAAAGGAAACCAGCTTGACGGTAAGTGGACAATTGACAGGTGAAGCATATGCGCTTGCCTTTAAGAACATATATACCTTTGGTCCAACCTTTAGGGCTGAAAATTCCAATACAGCCCGCCATGCAGCGGAATTTTGGATGATAGAGCCTGAAATTGCTTTTTCAGATCTGAAGGACGACATGATGTTGGCTGAGGATATGTTAAAGTACATTATCAAATACGTTATGGAAAACGCTCCCGAGGAAATGGAGTTTTTCAACAGCTTTGTTGATAAGACCCTGCTGGAACGCCTAAATAATGTTGTAAATTCCCAGTTTGCGCACATAACCTATACTGAGGCTATAGAGTTGCTTCAGAAAAACAAGGATAGCTTTGAATACCCTGTTGAATGGGGCAGTGACCTGCAAACTGAGCATGAGAGATAT
>JAEZIV010000343.1 GCA_023436515.1 Bacillota bacterium | reverse complement strand
GCAGGACAGGCTGTTAAAGGAACAGCATACACGTCTTGTTTATCTCTCTGATGAGTTTTATATTGATGCGGATGTGGATATTCCTCAATATAAGGATTATGAAGGTTTCCCACAGATTGAAAACGGTGTGGGCATGGCGGCCTCCTTTATTAAGGAAGTTAAGGACGCATTAAGACAGAAAAGGACAGGAACATTAGGTGGGAAAAGATTTATAAGTATTGCAACAGGTAGACTTGTTCATAAAATTATATTACAATTGGTAGAAGAAATAAAAACCAAATTTCCTGAATTACAGGTCAGGGTGTACGATATCAGAAATGACTTCTTCGGGCCTAATGTAACAGTTAGCGGCTTGCTGACCGGTCAGGATATTTCTGCACAGTTAAAGGATATGGATCTTGGGCAGGAGCTGTTAATAAGCAGAAGTATGCTCCGGGCCGGGGAGGAAGTACTTCTTGACGATTATCAGGTTACTCGTCTTGAGGAAGAGTTAAATATTAAAATTCGTATTGTTGAGAATGACGGACGGGATTTTGTAAATGCATTAATTGGTAAGTAAAGTTAATACTAAGCTTTAAAAGCTTATCGATAATTTTTATTTTTTATTGGTCGCTATAATATATAGAAACGTTTTAACGAACGCGGAGGTGTAAGTTTTGGGTAAACCCGTAGTAGCAGTTGTTGGCAGGCCGAATGTTGGAAAATCAACATTTTTTAATTATCTTGCAGGAAGCAGAATATCCATTGTGGAAGATACTCCTGGGGTAACAAGAGACAGGATATATACCGAGATTGAGTGGAGAAGTAAAAAATTCACCTTGATTGACACAGGGGGAATTGAACCTTATTCTGAAGACATTATTATGCAGCAAATGAAGCGGCAGGCAGAGATAGCTATAGAAACTGCCGACGTTATAATATTTATGGTGGATGCGAAGGACGGAATGACTGCAAGTGATAAGGAAGTTGCCACAATGCTTCGCAAATCCCAGAAGCCTGTTATACTTGCAGTAAATAAGGTTGACAGAGTTGGAGATCCACCTCCCGAGGTCTATGAATTTTATAACCTTGGCATGGGGGATTTGGTTATTATTTCATCTGTTCACGGTCTTGGTATGGGAGATCTTCTTGATGCTGTTTTTGAACACTTCCCTGAGAATATCGAGGATCAGGAAGATGATGAAATAATAAAGGTAGCAGTAGTTGGAAAACCCAATGCCGGAAAATCCTCCTTGATTAACTCAATCCTCGGGGAAGAAAGAGTTATAGTCAGTGATATCCCAGGTACAACACGAGATGCAATTGATACCCATGTTGAAAGTAACGGGCAAAAATATACCTTTATTGATACGGCGGGAATAAGAAAAAGAGCAAAAATTAACGAGAGCATTGAAAAATATAGTACTATCAGATCCTGGACAGCAATTGAGAGGGCAGATGTATGCCTTATAATGATAGATGCTGAGGATGGTGTCACAGAACAGGATACTAAAATTGCAGGCTATGCACATCAGCAGGGGAAAGCTTCTATTATAGTAATAAATAAGTGGGATTTGATTGAGAAGCAAACCGGAACTCTTGAAGAATATAGAAAGCAGGTTCATGAAAAGCTTGGCTTTATGACTTATGCTCCAGTCCTCTTTATTTCGGCTAAAACGGGGCAAAGAGTAAACAAGATTTATGAACTGATCAAGTTTGTTGCAGACCAGGCTGCTTTCAGAATTTCCACAGGAATGCTCAATGATCTGGTAAATGAAGCTGTTGCTATGGTACAGCCGCCTTCAGATAAGGGCAAGCGACTGAAAATTTATTATATGACTCAAGCCGGAGTAAAGCCGCCATCCTTTGTTGTATTTGTTAATGATCTGGAGCTTTTTCATTACTCCTATGAAAGATACCTTGAAAATCAACTAAGGAAAAATTTCGGCTTCGAAGGAACACCTATAAGGTTTATTCATAGACAAAGGGATAAAGATAATTAATTTAAAGAAATACAAGTGCCCTGAGGCAGAAATGGTGAGTTGATATGAGTGTTATTATTAAGCTGGTTGCTGTTATCATAATAGGATATCTACTTGGAAGCCTGAACACAGCAATAATAGTGGGCAGGTTTTACGGAACAGATATCAGAAAACATGGAAGCGGAAATGCCGGAATGACCAATACTCTCAGGACCTTGGGCAAGACTGCTGCAATCTTTGTAATAATAGGCGATATATTAAAGGGAGTCCTGTCCTTTATAATTGGGCAAATACTGATTTCCACCACTCCAGAGGGTTCCATGCTTAACCTTGCCAATATTGGGGGGATGGCTGCAGGTATCTCAGCCATTGCCGGTCACAACTGGCCGGTATACTTCGGTTTCAAGGGAGGTAAAGGTATACTGACCTCCTTTGCTGTTGTAATGATGATGGATTGGAGGCTGGGCTTAATTTTGCTTGGTATATTTGCTGTAATTGTGGCTATCACAAGATATGTTTCTCTTGGTTCAATTATAGCCTCAGCTGCATTTCCTGTTGCAGCTCTGATAAAAGGTAACGGACCGATATTTATATTGTTTTCTGCAATATTGGCAGTGCTTGCCGTGCTACGGCACAGTGCAAATATAAATAGGCTTCTTAAAGGAACAGAGTCCAAGCTGGGACAGAAAAAGAAAAAGTTGGATAGTTGATGAAGCTATATGATAAATATTTTGCTTATTAGGAGGGAATATGAACAGAAATGTTGCAATCGTCGGAGCTGGAAGTATGGGTACAGCTATGGCAGTATTATTATCAAAAAATGGTAACAACGTGAGGCTTTGGTCTCCTATGAAGGATGAAATAAGTATGCTCAAGGCAAACCGGGAGCATATCACAAGACTACCCGGAGTAAAGGTGCCTGAAAAGGTTGTTTTTACCAATGACATAGAGAGTGCTGTGAAGGATGCCGAAGTAATAGTACTTGCTGTACCGTCACAGACGACAAGACAGAATTGTAAAACTCTTGCAAAATTAATATCAAAGGACGCAATTGTTGTAACCTGCTCAAAGGGAATAGAGGATGGCTCCTGTAAGCTGCTGTCGGAAATAATGCAGGAAGAACTTCCAAACAATCATGTCGCTGTTTTGTCCGGTCCAAGTCATGCCGAAGAGATAGGTAGGGATATTCCTACCACTGTTGTCGCAGCTTCAGAAGACCTTCATATTGCAAAGTTCTTACAGGATCTTTTTATGACTCCTAACTTCAGAGTATACACAAATACTGATGTTATAGGTGTTGAACTGGGAGGTGCACTGAAGAATATTATCGCTCTGTGTGCCGGAATATCTGATGGTTTGGGTTTTGGAGACAATACCAAAGCAGCGCTTATGACCAGGGGAATAGCAGAGATCTCAAGACTTGGCGTAGCAATGGGCGGTAATGCCGATACGTTTTCAGGACTAACCGGAGTTGGGGACCTGATTGTAACCTGTACCAGCATGCACAGTAGAAACAGAAAGGCCGGAATACTTATCGGACAGGGTAAATCAGTGCAGGAAGCTCTTGATGAGGTCAATATGGTGGTTGAAGGTGTAGCCACTACAAAGCCTGCTTATGAGCTTGCTAAAAAGCTGGGAGTGTCAATGCCTATAACAAATGAGGCTTACAGTATCCTCTTTGAAGGAAAGGACCCAAAATTGGCAGTTGGGGATCTTATGACAAGAGATAAAAAGACTGAAATGTAAAAACTATATTAGTAAAAATGTAACCTAAGGCTTTCTGTTATTGTCAGGCGACAAAACAGGAAGCCTTTTAGTTTTAAGCACATCCCTTTGTAGTCCAGACCTAAAGCCCCAATGAAATAATCTCATACCTTTGGAAATATACATAATAAAACTAATGCAAAATTATTTTTATTGTAAATATTATTTTTGTAATATTAACTGTTTTCGGACATATATTTAATATTGAAAAAGACATCATACATAGTCCTATATGGGCATGTAGCAATATAGGGGAGGGTTCTAAGCGTGGAAAAATTCAATATTTACCAGCAAATAGCTGAAAGAACTCAAGGGGATATATATATAGGTATAGTGGGACCGGTGAGAACAGGTAAATCAACCTTCATAAAAAGGTTTATGGATTTGTTGGTTATTCCGAATATTGAAAACACTTACCAGAAGGAAAGGGCAATAGATGAGCTTCCACAAAGTGCGTCGGGAAGAACCATAATGACCACTGAACCTAAATTCATCCCCAATGAGGCAGTAGAAGTGATTATTGACGAGAATGTGCAGTTGAAGGTAAGGCTGATTGATTGTGTGGGGTATATGGTAAGAGGTGCTATGGGGCATCTTGAAAACAACGCACCCAGAATGGTATCGACTCCTTGGTATGAGTACCAGATCCCATTTGAAGAAGCAGCTGAGATTGGTACAAAAAAAGTAATTAACGAGCATTCGACAATCGGAATAGTAATAACTACCGATGGAAGTATTGCTGATATCTCCAGAGAAGATTATGCGGATGCAGAAAAGAGAGTTATTTCAGAGCTAAAGGCTATTAACAAGCCGTTTGTAGTAATAGTCAACACAACAAAGCCAAGAGATCCTGAGACTATCAAGCTCCGTGATGAGCTGGAGCAAAGGTACGGAGTTACTGTAATGGCCATGGATTGTCTCCAGATGAGAATTGATGATGTTGACAACGTTATGGAGAAAATACTGCAGGAGTTTCCCATATATGAAATCGGAATTAACATTCCAAGATGGGTTGAAACACTTGACGATTCACATTGGCTAAAGGTAGGTATGATAGATTCAATACGGGAAACCTTTAAGGCGGCTTGTAAAATAAGGGATATAAAGCTAGCCATGCCCAACTTTGATAACTATGATTACATTAAGAGGGCAGCTATTGACAGAGTGAATCTTGGAGAGGGTTCTGTTCTGGTGGATATCTCTACCTCTGACGGTTTATTGTATAGAATACTCAGCGAAGAGTCCGGAATGGAATTTGAGGGTGAACACAAGCTGATCAGCATAATTAAGGACCTTGTAAGAGTTAAGAGAGAGTATGACAGGGTTGAGTATGCCCTTCATGAAGTAAAGGTTAAGGGCTACGGAATGGTTTCACCACAATTGGAGGAGCTGACTCTTGAGGAACCGGAGATAATAAAGCAGGGTAATAAATTTGGCGTTAAGCTTAGAGCCAGTGCACCCTCAATACATATTGTTCGAAACAAACAGAAGTATCATTCTTACACGAGGTGGAACCGGCACAATAAAACGGCATGATTTCACTTATAATGTTCAAGTTTATTTAAAAGTTTCTTAATAATGTAGTGCCTACTAAGATTAATAGTCTTAGTAGGCTTTTTTATACCAATTTAAGAGTCAAGGGGGAAAGTATAATGAGCGAAAGAGTGTTTACTATATCGCAAGGATTAGCGAAAAAAACAGTACAGAAATTAAGAAATCTAAATTACAACGCAACACCAGTCAACGCAAGCGGTAGTGAAAACAGCTGGGATATTGAGAAAATATGGGTAACAAAGGACGGTCGGGAACTCTGTGATATAAACTGTGAAACAGGTACAATATCATATAGGAATTCATTTGACCGGGATGAGATTAATGATATCCTTGGGCTTATTCAAAATATCAAAGAGCAAGAGGATATTTTTATGAAGGCCCCTCATTTTAAGATGGAAGGGGTAAATAGATACAAACTACTTTCACAGTATAAAAATGTAGTCTTTGCAGCATGTGAAATATCTACACTTGATTATACAAATCATAGAGTGAATCAATTCGACTATGTTACATGGGAGCGTGATAATGGTGGAAAAGGTGTTCATGCAGGTAATTATTATGGTGATAACTATGCAGCTGCCAAGGAGGATTTTGCGAAACGCTCCGGCCTGATCGATGGAAATAAGCTGTTTAGTGAAACAGAAATGTTGGCTATATATGCAGGGGTGGTAAAGCTTCAGAATATTGGAGAAATATCTTATGAACAGGATAAAGTGATAAATAGGATCAAGGATAAAATAAGCAGGGTTATTCCGGAGGTTGAAAGCAAAATCTATCAGAACAATCCCAGGTATGATGAAAGTAAAGAGCTAATAGATGAAGTGAGTGAGGATGATGAGCAGGAAATCTGAAAAACATGAGTTATCACAAATATCAGAAAGGATGTATGTTTATGGGGAGTCAGGAACAAGAAATTAAGACAATTAGAGAGAGGACAATTAAGTTGGAGCTATCAGATGCAGATGTAGAAAGACTTTGTACACGAGCTGGGAGCGTAAATCTAACAGTGTCGCAGTTACTAGAATACTTTATAGGTGACTTAGTGGATGGGACATATTCAAATGGTTCAGATGAACGAATGTATGCTAATCAGTGGTTTGACCGTTGTGGATTTGGTATGTTTTCTGATAATACATTTTTAAGATATTTAATCGAATATGGGTCCGTGGATGAAGTTGTTGGACTGTGGAATGGCATTAATGAGATAAAAGAAGATTTAGAGTATGCAAAACATCATACGGGAGAATATGAACCGGATGATATAGAAGTGTGGAAAGAGGATCTGGAAGAGTGGCAAGCATCAATTAATGTAACCTTTGATGAGTATAAGAAATCTACAAAAGATGAAGTAGGCACGCTTGAGGAAGAAATGAAAACTGTAATCAAATGGTATGAAGGAATGCAGCAAATGAAAAATGCTAATGCAACAATAAATATAGAAGAAGATGATGAAACCGTAGATGATATGGAGCTTTAGTGAATTGCTTGCTACAGGTGCATATGAGTGTTATTAATCTGGGATAATTCTTCTATTCAGAAGAAAATCCTGATGTGGTGGATATATGAATATGAGTCGGTTCATTAGTCTATTACGAATGAAAGGATGGTTGAAATGGACGTAAAACAGGAAATAAAGATTTTAGAAGAAAAAAGGGACAATTGTACAATTACTGAGGAAGAATCTAAAAGATTAACTTATTTAATATGGAAGTATACAAATTAAGAATGGAGGTTACTGTAATGGCAAATGATCCTTATTATGGAAGTATAACTGACCAACGAATTAGTTTATTGGGTGCATTTAGTTTAGAAAATAGTAACGAATGTCGTTTAAATTTCAAACAACATTCAGTGGTAGATAGACTTATTATTGATGAAATATATTTGTTAATAAAAAATAAGTCATCACTTATAAATAAAATTATTATTAGCAATGTAAAGAATATTTCAGATAAAGATTTACAGCATATGAAGAGACAGTTTAAAAGTATTCCGGAAGTTAAGGAGATAATTTTCATATGATTATTTTTATTCAATTTATAGGTCTCTTAGCAACATCACTTGTAGGCTTAACATACATAAAAAATTCAAGGGTTACAATGCTATGGCTTCAGTTTGGTGCTTCTATAATATTTGCAGCTCATTATTGGCTTCTTGGAGCTACTACAGGGGCAATTTTAAGTCTTTTAGTTGCTTTCAGGTGTCTAGTATACTGGAAACGGGAAAAGAATTATCTTCTTGTATTTGCTTTCATGATTACTTTCGGTATATCAGGTATAGTAACATGGCAAAATTACTACAGCATATTCCCCGCTATTGGTTCGGTACTATTCTCTTTAGCTTTTTGGGTACATAGCCCTAAAAATATCAGATTACTATCTATACTTCCCTCATGCTTGTGGGGTTTATATGGAATATTAACTGGTTCCTGGGGTGGTATAGCTACAGAACTAATATGTCTATGTTCTATTGCATTTGGCTATGTTAAATATGATTTAAAAAAATTAGATATTGTGGCGTAATATGAATATGTAGAGAAATGTCGCAAATAAACGAAAGGAGCTTGTATATGAGTATTTTTACAAACCTTACAGTCCTTGCGGATAAGGATTATACATATGATGTTGAAAGAGTACATTATAGTTCACCTT
>JAEZIV010000236.1 GCA_023436515.1 Bacillota bacterium | reverse complement strand
CGTTAGGAAGGCTTCTAAAAGCAAGAGGATTACACGTAACAATTCAAAAATTTGACCCCTATATAAATGTTGATCCCGGTACAATGAGTCCCTATCAGCATGGTGAGGTTTTTGTAACTGAGGATGGAGCTGAAACAGACCTTGATCTGGGTCACTATGAGAGATTCATTGACGAAAATCTCAGTAAAAACAGCAATGTGACAACAGGAAAGATTTATTGGTCAGTAATCAGTAAAGAAAGAAAGGGTGACTTCCTCGGGGGGACTGTTCAAGTAATTCCGCATATCACCAATGAAATTAAGGACAGGATATACAGAGTAGGCAAAACAGAAAGAACTGATGTTGTTATAACTGAAATAGGCGGGACTGTCGGTGATATCGAGAGCTTACCATTTCTTGAAGCCATTAGGCAGGTTTCTACCGAAATTGGCAGAGAAAATGTTATGTATATTCATGTTACCCTTGTTCCCTTCCTGGGTAAATCAGGTGAACTCAAAACCAAGCCAACCCAGCACAGTGTCAAGGAGTTGATAAGCCTTGGAATTCAGCCTGATGTAATAGTTTGCAGAACAGAAAAATTCCTCTCACAGGACTTAAAAGATAAGATAGCATTCTTCTGTAACTTACCTGCTGGAGCTGTTGTACAAAATCTTGATGCAGAGGTTTTAAATGAAGTTCCCTTAATGCTTGAGAAAGAAGGACTTGCCAAAACAGTTTGCAAGAGGCTGGGCCTTGCTTGTATTGAACCTGATCTGACTGAATGGGAAGAAATGGTGGACAAACAGAAAAATCCAAGAGGCTCCGTTACCATTGCTCTAGTCGGTAAATATGTTGAATTGCATGACGCTTATTTAAGTGTTGCCGAATCCTTGAGACATGGTGGAATAGGAAATGGACTTGATGTAGATATCAAGTGGGTAAACTCTGAAGAGATAGAGAGCGGTGATGTTAACGAATACCTTAAGGGTGTAGACGGAATACTTGTACCGGGCGGCTTTGGCGATAGAGGCATCGAAGGTAAGATAGCTGCCATAACTTACGCAAGAGAAAACAAAATACCCTTCTTCGGAATATGTCTTGGAATGCAAATGGCGGTTGTGGAATTTGCAAGAAATGTTGCCGGACTCCATGAAGCAAATAGCTCCGAATTCGGAGAAACTCCGTATCCTGTTATAGACTTGATGCCCGATCAACGAGATATTGATGAAATGGGCGGAACTATGAGATTAGGTGTTTATCCTTGCAAATTAAATGATGATACAATGATACAAGGGGTTTACAAGGATGAGCTTATATACGAAAGGCACAGACACAGATATGAGTTCAATAATGAATATCGTGATACGCTGACAAATTTCGGAATGATTTTGTCGGTCTTGTCACCAAGCGGTAAGCTTGTTGAAACAATAGAGCTTAGAGAACATCCATGGTTTGTAGGTGTACAATTCCATCCGGAATTTAAGTCAAGACCCAACAAGCCCCACCCTCTGTTCAAGGACTTTATAAGAGCTGCATATGACTACAAAAATAAATAGTTAAATGAAAACAAAATCCCAGTAGCTGAGAAATGCCTTCTGGGTTTTGTTATATAAATGGGTGTTAGATCATTGTATATTATTGATGCACTGTATAACACAATAATCAATCTCGGGAGGTAAATGTAAATGCCATTGGTCACAAGCAAGGAAATGATATTGAAAGCTCAGCAGGGAAAGTATGCTGTTCCTGCCTTTAATGCTGAAAACATGGAGATGGTTCAGGCAATAATAAGTGCTGCTGCTGAGGCGCAATCTCCGGTTATGATACAGACTACACCTACAACGGTAAAATATATCGGACTTAAGGAGGCCTATCATATGGTGCTTCCTCTGGCAGAGGAGGTAAGTGTACCCGTAGCCCTTCACCTGGATCACTCCGAGAGCTTTGATGATGTTATGAGAGCTATTCATGGAGGATATACCTCTCTAATGATAGACGGCTCAAAGCATAATTTTGAAAAGAATATTGAAATTACTAGAAAGGTTGTTGAAGTGGCCCGGCCTATGGGGATTTCTGTTGAGGCTGAGTTGGGACGTCTTGCGGGTAAGGAGGACGGGCTTGAAGTAAAGGATGATGCGTATACCGATCCAAAGGAAGCAAAGATATTTGCTGAACAAACAGGAGTGGACATGCTGGCAGTTTCAATAGGAACAGCCCATGGTTTCTATAAGGGAGAGCCAAAGCTAGACTTTGACAGGCTTGAGGAAATACGCAATATCTTGAATACCCCACTGGTTCTTCATGGCGCATCGGGTCTGCTGGATGACCAGGTAAGAAGGGCAATATCCCTGGGTGTTTGCAAGGTAAATTTCGCAACCGAGCTGAGGGCAGCTGCCACAGTGGCAGTACGTGAGGTGCTTAAGGACGAGAGTATCATTGATCCTAAGAAATATCTTGGCAAGGCAAGACAGGCAGTAAAAGAATTATGCCTTCAGAAGATTAACCTATGTGGCTCAAACAATAAGGTGTGACAAATAATTAAACATTTGTTTTTAAATAAATAAGCCACCGGAGAAATCCGAAGGCTTTTTTTTTATTGACTTAGAAAGTAATATTAATGGTACGTGTATAGGAACGCACACGGGCAATTGGTAGTATATGCTTATTTCCTTATAAATAATTTTTCCCTGAATAAAAATATATATAACTGACAATAATTAAATTGAACCTAATTTACTAAAAAATGATAGGTTTTAAAAAATAATCTCAATCAAGAAGAATTGAACAGTTGTAAGGGGAAAAACGGAAGGGGAAAAATTATGAGTAAGGGAAGCATTTTTTTAAAGTCACAAGCTGATAAGCGTAAGTTTGAGAATCTTATTAAGATATCTATAATAATTTTGCTGCTTTTAGTTGTCGGTGCGTGGTTAATTTCATATACCTATGCAGAGGATGTTAACGCCGGGCTTTCGCAAAACCTGGTCCGATTACATGTTGTTGCAAATAGTGATTCAGCCTCTGATCAAGCATTAAAGCTAAAGGTAAGAGATGCTGTTATAGAGTTTATGAAGGATAAGCTGGCAAATACAAAAAATATAAATGAAACCAGATCAATTATAAAAGCTAATATTGATGAAATAGAAGAAATATCCATGAAAGTTGTAAAGGAGAATAACTTTAATTATAATGTGAAAGCGTCCATGGGTAATTACTCCTTTCCTACAAAGACCTATGGTGATATTGCTCTACCAGCTGGTGAGTATCAGGCATTAAAGGTGGTTATAGGCGAAGGGACAGGTGCCAACTGGTGGTGTGTACTGTTCCCACCTCTTTGCTTTATCGATGCGACCCATGGGGCAATACCCGATTCGGTTAAGCAGGACTTAAAGACCTCCCTGTCTACAGAAGAGTATAAGCTGATTACAACAGCTGATAACAGTGAGGACATACCGGTAAAAATAAAGTTTAAGCTGGTTGAGTTTTTTGAGGGCTCAAAGGTTAAGATTACAGGTGCAGTTAACAAAATGTTCAGATAAATAGTAAAGTAATTTTAGCGAAAGCTATGCCGATTATGTGGTATAGCTTTTTCGCTGTGTAAAAACACCTACATTTATTTAACCTGATAATATATAATAGTATATAAACCATATGATGGTAAAAGGCCTATAGCCGGGATGCTATCATCATATTCAAATTATAGTATTTAAGCTGTTTTCAGCAGAAATGGTGGTCTTCTATGTGGCTTATAAATTATTTGAGTAGTCAAGGTGATTTTTATCTGACAATGCTTCTGCGCTTGGTAATTGCCTGCATTCTTGGAGGGATAATAGGTTACGAGAGAGAGCATGTACACAGGCCGGCCGGACTTAGAACGCATATACTCGTGTGTGTAGGATCGGCACTTGTAATGATAACTTCAGAATTTATATATTACCAATATTCTTCTCACGTAAACACTGATCCAGCCAGGCTTGGTGCTCAGGTTATCAGCGGTATAGGCTTTCTGGGTGCCGGAACAATCATCAAAGAGGGAGTCAGTGTTAAAGGACTGACAACTGCGGCAAGTCTTTGGGCTGTTTCCTGTGTGGGAATAGCAGTGGGAATCGGCTTCTATTCCGGTGCAATATTTTCCACCATTATAATCTTTATAATACTGGTGGTAATTAAAAAAACCCAGGACAGAATTTCATCCCAGAAAAGCACAAGAATATTCATACACACCGAAATAAAAAGAGGCGAAGTAGACGAGGTATCCAGAATTATAGATGAAATGGGTGCAAAAATAAAGAAGACGGATTTTGTAACCAGCGACAAGGACGGAGAAATGGTCCTCCGGTTTACCCTTGACATATCAAATCAGATCCCCATGGCTCAGCTTATGGAGGCCATCCTATGCCATGAGACTGTAAGGCGGGTATATGAGGAATAGAAGAATTAATTAAGCAGCTCTATTTGTGGGACTGCTAACATAAGTGGAGAAAATGAGCCACCATCCTTACTATATACATGCAAATATGAATCAATAGGAGTACGGTAGAACTAAAAATAAAATCATCGTAAGCTGATTTTGTTTTTAGTTTCGTGTACGAACTATTGATTTATTTGCATGTAACAAAAAGAGATAATTATTTTCTCCATACCCCCCGCCAACAAGATTACTAATTAAGCAGCTCTATTTGTGGGGCTGCTTAAAAACTGTACAGAATTTGACCGCCTAAGCTATTTATCTTTGATGAAATCCCTTGAGAAATGCGCGAGCACAATTTAAGGAATATAGGAATTTATATGTATCAAGAAGGGATAGGTTACTTATAAATAAAGAGACAGAAGGTGCACACTAAAATCCCAATTAAGAATTCCTATATTCGGGGTTTAAAAAGGGGAATCCCCTTTTCGGGTTCAGGAGGGTGCTCAGAAATGTGAAGCATTTCGTCGAAGGGAACCTAGGGTTCCCTAGCGAATAAGAAAATTCGCTTACAGTATAGAAAAGCACAGAAACTAAGCGTAGCGAATTTTCTTAGTATGTAAGGAGTACGGTTACGACTTATAGACTTAAATTAGTGCGGAAGCATTTTATAAGCTCAACCTAAGTTGACAAAAAGTAGGTTAGCTAAGTTCCTGCCTTTCCCCTCCCAACAAGATTATTAATTAAGCAGCTCTATTTGTGGGGCTGCTAACATAAGTGGAGAAAATGAGCCACCATCCTTACTATATACATGTAAATATGAATCAATAGGAGTACGGTAGAATTTCGTGTACGAACTATTGATTTATTTGCATGTAACAAAAAGAGATAATTATTTTCTCCATACCCCCCCCGCCAACAAGATTACTAATTAAGCAGCTCTATTTATGGGGCTGCTTTAAAGTATGTGCTGTATTTGACCGTCTAAGCTATTTATCTTTGATGAAATCCCTTGAGAAATGCGCGAGCACAATTTAAGTATGTAAGGAGTACGGTAGAAATCGAAGTAAAATCAGCGAAGCGATTTTACTTCGATATTCGTGTACGACTTATAGACTTAAATTAGTGCGGAAGCATTTTATAATCAACCGTACGTCTAAGAGAATTAGACGGTCAAATTCTAATACATCTTCTTTCACCCAGCCCCAAATAAGCTGGTTAACCTCAATAATCTTGTACTATTTTTGGCCCTTCCCGAATAAGAATATTCGTAGAATACAAGAGAGGCGAGAAAGTGTTATGAGTGTTATTGAATCTATGTTGAATTATGCAAAATCAGAAAGTATACTAACCACAGGCCTTACAGACAAAGAGGCAAAACACAAGCTGGAAAAGCACGGCCCTAACGTTCTGGCCGAGAGAAAGAGGATTTCCCCTTTAAGAATATTCTTCGAGCAGTTTACAGACCTTATGGTAATAATCCTTATGATTTCAACAGTAATTTCAGGATTAATGGGAGAAATGACCGAGGCCATTACCATTATAGCTATTGTTGTTGTAAATGCCATAATGGGCTTTGTTCAGGAGTATAAAACAGAGAAGACCATGGAGGCATTGAAATCACTTGCCGCACCAAGTGCCAAGGTTATAAGAAATGAGCAGCTTGTAAGTATTCCTGCAGAAGAAATCGTTCCGGGAGATGTGCTTGTACTGGAAGCCGGAGACCGAATTGCCGCCGATGCTGCACTCCTTGAAAGCAACAGTTTACATGTGGATGAATCCCTTCTCACGGGAGAGTCGGTTCCAGTTGAAAAGAATTGTATTAAAAATAAGAAGGCCCTTACAGACCCCTTTGACAAGAAAACCTCAGTCTATATGGGAACCGTCGTTACGGGCGGCAGAGCCAAGGCAATAGTATTTGCCACTGGTATGAAAACAGAAATGGGTCATATAGCTGATATGATACAGAATATAGAGGATGATGAAACACCTCTGCAAAAAAGGCTTTCTCACCTGGGAAAATTTATAGCCATCGGTTGCTTAATCATATGTGCAATTGTTTCCTTAACCGGAGTTATAAGAGGAGAAAAGCTGTTTACCATGCTCCTTTCAGGTATCAGCCTTGCTGTGGCGGCTGTGCCTGAAGGCTTGCCGGCAATAGTCACAATATCCCTTGCCCTCGGAGTTCAAAGGATGCTGAAAAAGAATGCACTTATCAGAAAGCTGCCGGCTGTTGAAACACTGGGTTGTGCAAGTATTATATGCTCCGATAAAACAGGAACATTGACTGAAAATAAGATGACGGTAAGAAAAGTTTATGCAGCAGGCTATCAGCTGGCTGTCACAGGAAACGGATATAATCTGGAGGGAAGCTTTCTTGTGGATAACAAAAGCACCGATCCGTTGAAGGTAGAGG
>JAEZIV010000172.1 GCA_023436515.1 Bacillota bacterium | reverse complement strand
CATTACTGTTTATGTCGCCGCGGTAGCGGCGAAATGGAGGTTAATATGTTAAAGCTGCTGGTAGTAGAAGATGAAGAAATGATAAGAAACAAAATACTTCAAAACATTAACTGGAAGGAAAACGGTTTTGAAGAGGTATTCCAAGCCTCAGATGGAATAGAGGCCCTGGAGATAGTAAAAAATCACACGGTGGATATATTGATAACTGACATACAAATGCCTAGAATGAGCGGCATTGAGTTAATCAGAGAAGTAAAGGGTCTAACTAAGCATATAAAAACCGTTATAATAACCGCCTATGCAGAGTTTGAATATGCAAAGGAATCTGTAAAGCTAAACGTTAATGATTATATACTTAAGCCCTTTAAATCCAAGGACTTGCTGGAAATAGTGAAAAAGCTTATTGAGGAGATTCACAGGGAGCGCAGCGAGCGTATTGAGGTGGAGAATCTTAGGAAAAAGCTCCGTGAAAACAGGAAGGTTTTGCAGGAAAAGCTATTAAATGATCTGCTGGGAAATAATTTTGTAGGTGATATAGATAATTCACTGGATTATCTTGAGATGTCCTTCATGAAAAACAGGGAATTCTTTATTGCTGCCGTAAATATTGACAACTTTACGGAATTGATGAAGGACGAGAATGAAGAGCAGAAATACATATTCAATCTGTCGCTTTTTAATTATGTTACAAAGTTTCTTCTGGAATACGATATGAATAACATATCAACCGTTTTTACTCCGGTATACACAGTGGTAAATTACAAAATAGACCAGCTTGTTATAGCAGTATTTCAGGATTTTGACACCTTTACGCCTGTGGTGGAGGCCCTCATCGAGTCAAGCAGAAAGGAGCTGGGCTTTGGCATTACCATCGGCATCGGGAATACCTATCAGAACCTAGCACATACCCATGTATCCTACAGGGAGGCATGCTCTGCGGCTATGCTGAGCTGTGTTTACGGCAGAGGTATAGTCTATAAATTCAGTGACCTTAACCTCGGTAACAAGGTGTACAGTAGACAGCTTCACATCCTTGTAGAAACCAAGCTATATGATGACCTGAAGGTTGGTGCCTACGATGAAATAAAGAAGGACATTGTAGAAATAATTACCCAGATCAAGAATTCCAAGCTGGAGCTGGATACAATCAATACAGTCATTTATAATATAATGCTCTTATCCTGCAAAACAATTAATGAGTTAGGCTTTAATGTTTTTGAAATAATGGGAGAGGATTTCAGCTTACATTTTGATGTAAAGGAAATAGACAATTTGATTCAGCTTGAGGAATGGTTTATGAGCTTCTTCTCCAGGGTAAACGAATATATTACTCAAAAGCGCAGCAACAGAAATGAAAATTTGATTGCCAAGGTTAAGGAGTATGTGGATTGCAATTACGTCAACAACATAACACTTACCAGTATATCAAAGGACTTCGGCATCAGCTCGGGCTATCTGAGTGTATTGTTTAATGACTATATAGGACAAAAATTTATAGACTACCTGTCAAATCTAAGAATACAAAAGGCAAAGAATCTATTAAAGAGTACCGATATGAAAATTTACGAAATAGCAGATAAGGTAGGCTACAGAGATGCCTACTACTTCAGTACCGCCTTTAAGAAAATAGTGGGTATAAACCCAACTGATTACCGTGAAAAGCTTAATATGCTTTGAGGTAGACTTCCGTTATATAGTTCATTTATTTTGTTGACTTTTTAAAACCCATTTGCTACTATAAACATATAGCTAAACGTTTCATGATAGAAGGTGATTTTATTTCAGTTACGATGAAGGATGTTGCCAGAAAAGCTGGACTTTCAATAGCGACAATATCAAAATACATAAATGGAGG
Organism: Bacillota bacterium; assembly: GCA_023436515.1. Classification (GTDB taxonomy): domain Bacteria; phylum Bacillota; class Clostridia; order Acetivibrionales; family DSM-1351; genus Ruminiclostridium. The sequence goes on along the minus strand of JAEZIV010000172.1, from coordinate 8,878 downwards.
CAATGTCCTTGAGGAAAACCGGCTTATTATTGATAAAACAATAAAGGAGCTGGGTTTTGAGGTAAATGAAATAGCAAGAGGTCTTAAGACAAATAAGACAATGACCATAGGCCTATTGATTCCAAGTCTGGAAAACATATTTTTCACAAGTATTTTATCTGAAATTGAAAGCGTTTTGATAAAAAACGGTTATAGTACAATAATATGTGACTACAAGGAAGATAAAAATTTAGAAAAGCAAAAGCTTGAATTTTTATTGAAAAAGATGGTTGATGGTATTATTACAATGCCCATGGGCAATGACCTGGAGGCAATAAATTCGGTGATAGGCCGAAATATTCCGGTAGTGCTTATAGACAGAGCATTAAAGGGTGTGGAATGCGATACTGTCCTTGTAGACAATCTGAATGCCTCTTATAATGCGGTGGAGCAATTAATTATCTGCGGACATAAAAGAATAGGTGTTATTTGCGGGCCTGAGGATATTTACACAGCTCAGGAACGACTTAAAGGCTATAAAAGAGTCCACGAGGACTACAATATGACCATCGAAAATGAACTGATAAAGCATGGGGATTATCGTGTGGAAAGCGGCTATAACCTACTTAAGGAATTGATTAAAATGGAGGAGCCTCCCACAGCCATTCTGGTTACAAATTATGAAATGACTCTCGGTGCTATAATGGCGATTAATGAAAGCGACATAAAAATACCTGACGACATATCCTTTATCGGTTTTGACAATCTGCAGCTGGCAAAGGTGGTTAAACCCCCACTATCCATTGTTATGCAGCCTGTGCAGCAAATAGGTGAAGCTGCTGCCAATACGCTGTTAAGGAGATTGAAGGGGGATATGACAAACTTCCCTTCAATGCTGCGCCTCAAAACAGAGTTGATCCTAAAGGATTCTGTAAGGAAGCTTTAGAAATATGAAAAAATTTTCGAGAGGTTGGCTTGGCTAAATAGCGGTAAGCCAAACATCTCAATATTTTTTTGAATTAGGGTTAAACGTTTCGCGCTTAAGAAGCAAATAATCATGAAACGGCATATCATTCGCCGTTTTGGAAATGGAGATATGTATGGAAAAGCTGCTGTTAGGAATTGATATCGGAACCTCTGCCTGTAAGGTTGCAGTATTTGACCTCCAGGGGACGGTTATTTCACAGTCAACAAAGGAGTACAAGGTATATTATCCTGCCCTGGGTTATGTTGAACAGAACCCTGACGAGTGGTGGGAAAGTGTCTGCGCAGCCATCAGGGAAGCCATAGCCGAAGGGAAAGTGGATCCCGCACAGATTGCCGGGATAGGAATTGACGGGCAGAGCTGGTCTGCCATACCCATAGATAAGGCCGGCAGGGTTTTGCACAATACTCCCATCTGGATGGATACAAGGGCTGGTGATATTTGCAGGGAAACAGTAGAGAGAGTGGGTTTTAACAAGATTTTTGAATTGAGCGGCAATGGCTTTGAGCCCACATACTCTACTCCTAAATTTTTATGGTTTAAAAAACACATGCCCGAAGTATACAATTCAACATATAAATTCCTGCAAAGCAACAGCTTTATTGCCTTCAGGCTTACCGGAGAAATCACTCAGGACAAATCTCAGGGCTATGGAATACACTCCTTCAATATGAAGGAAGGTAAATGGGAGGATGACTTCTGTGAAGAGCTGGGCTTTGACAGAGAAAAGCTTCCCGAGATATATCAATGTCACCAAGTAATTGGACAGGTAACAGGTGAAGCAGCTTCGAAAACCGGACTCTGCAAAGGTACCCCCGTAGTTGCCGGAGGTCTGGATGCTTGCTGTGGTACTCTCGGAGCAGGTGCGATAAAGGTAGGTCAGACGCAGGAGCAGGGAGGTCAGGCAGGTGGCATGAGCATCTGTGTTGACTCTGCAGTTGCTCACCCCAAGCTTATTCTGGGATATCATGTAGTTCCTGAGCTGTGGTTGCTGCAAGGTGGTACCGTGGGCGGAGGCGGAGCTATCAAATGGTTCAAGCAGGAGCTGGGCGCCTTTGAAGAAGCTGAAGGAAAAGCTACAGGGAAAAGCCCTTTTAAGATAATGGATGAGGAAGCGGAGAAAATACCCGTAGGTTCCGAGGGCTTGATATTCCTGCCTTATATGGCAGGAGAAAGATCTCCTCTGTGGGATAAAAATGCAAAGGGAGTATTCTTTGGACTTAGCTATAACAAGACAAGGGCTCACATGATCAGAGCGGTTATGGAGGGCTGCGCCTTTGCACTCCAACACAATATGAAGACTGCTGAAGAAACCGGGGTCAGAGTTGATGAGCTTTTGGCCATGGGAGGAGCGGCTAACAGCCGTCTGTGGACGCAGATCAAGGCTGATATAACCGGGAAGACTATAAAGGTTCCTACCTCAGACACGGCCACGACTCTTGGAGCGGCAATACTGGCAGGTGTGGGCACCGGCTTGTACAGGAGCTTTGAACAGGCGGTTGATAGCACAATTGTTATAACCAGAACTCACCAACCAGATTCAAATAACACTAGTATTTATGAAAAAAATTATGCTGTATATCTCGAGCTGTATGAGAAGCTAAAGGATACCATGCAAAAAATATAGCAGTCAGTGGGACTAGATGAAAAGCTAAAGGATACAATGCAAAAAAATATAGCTGGTTGAAGCAGCTAGGCAAGGTTAACTCAACAATTGTGAAGTCAGAATTAAATAGGAGGGTCGAAATGAAGGCAGGAGTATTGCATGCTAAGGACGATTTAAGATATGAGGAAATACCAACTCCTCAACCCGGAAAGGGAGAGGTTCTGGTAAAAGTCAGAGCAACAGGAATTTGCGGCTCAGACATACCAAGAGTACTGGGTGATGGGGCCCACTTCTTTCCCATAGTGCTGGGACATGAGTTTTCAGGTGAGATTGCAGAAGTAGGAGAAGGGGTTACTTCAGTGGCAGTTGGTGACAGAGTAGCAGGAGTGCCTCTTGTACCATGCTTGAAGTGTGAGGACTGTCAAAAGGGAAATTATGCTTTATGCAAGCATTATAGCTTTATAGGCTCCAGACAAAATGGAAGCTTTGCAGAATATGTCAAGATGCCTGAAAGAAATGTTGTTAAGTTTGACAGCAGTGTATCCTTTGAGCAGGGAGCATTTTTTGAGCCCTCTACAGTGGCACTACATGGACTCTTATGCGCGGATTATCGCGGAGGAGAGGACGTTGCTATCCTCGGAGGCGGAACTGTGGGTATGTTCACAGCTCAATGGGCAAGGATATTCGGAGCTAAAAGAGTATTTGTATTTGATATAGACAATGACAGGCTGGCTTTAGCAAAAAGGCTGGGTGCCGATGTTACTATAAACACTCTGGATAAGGACTTCAGACAGCAGGTTGATGAGTTAACAAACAAAAGGGGTTTTGGTTTTGTTTACGAAACAGCAGGTGTGGACATAACCATGAAGCTTGCCTTTGAAATAGCAGGAAATAAGGCCGGTGTCTGCTTTATCGGAACACCCACCAAGGATCTTGTCTTTACACCGAGGTTGTTTGAAAACATGAATAGAAAGGAATTCAAGCTGACCGGCTCCTGGATGTCCTATAGTGCACCATTCCCGGGTAAGGAGTGGGAGCTTACCGCACACTACTTCTCCACAGGAGAATTAAAGTTTGATGATAGCTTTGTATTTAAGAGAGTTCCTTTAAAAAGTATAAAAGACGGTTTTGATATGTTTAAGGTACCTGGAAGTGTAAAAGGAAAAATATTAATTGTAAATGATTAATTTTGCTTTAAGTATATTGAAATAGGCTAAAATAGGGGGTTAACGTGGAACAGCATTATTTGAAACAACTGGTAGCCTTGCAGAAGCAGGGCAAGCCTGCAGGAATATATTCTGCCTGCAGTGCAAATGAATTTGTAATAGAAGCAGTAATGGAGAGAGCGTTGGAAGGCAATGATTATGTCCTGATAGAAGCCACAGCAAATCAGGTAAATCAGTATGGGGGCTACACAGGTATGCAGCCCGCTGATTTCAGGGATTTTGTATACTCGCTGGCAGATAAAATCAGATTTCCAAGGAACCGAATAATTCTCGGAGGAGACCATCTGGGCCCCTTGACCTGGAAGAACGAGCCTTCTGCAGCCGCCATGGAGAAGTCCTGTGAACTGCTCAAGCAGTACGTGCTGGCAGGGTTTACAAAAATACATATTGATACAAGCATGCATCTGGGAGACGATAACTCAAAGGAAAAGCTTGAAACTGAAATAATAGCAGAAAGAGGAGCCCTCCTGTGCAAGGTTGCCGAGGAAGCATATGAGCAATTGCTCCTGAGTAATCCTGAAGCTGTGCAGCCCGTGTATGTTGTGGGCAGTGAAGTGCCTATTCCCGGTGGAAGCCAGGAGGAGGAAGAGGGTATACAGGTTACTAAGGTGGAGGATTTTGAAGCTACCGTTGACACCTTTAAGAAAGCCTTCTACAAGCTGAAGCTTGAAAAGGCCTGGGAGAATGTAATAGCTGTCGTGGTTCAGCCGGGAGTTGAATTCGGTGATGATTCCATACATGAGTACAACCGTGAAGCAGCAGCCGAGCTATGCCGGAACATCAGCAAATATCCCGGTCTGATTTTTGAAGGACACTCAACCGATTACCAGACGCCTATAGCCCTTAGACAGATGGTTGAGGATGGAATAGCAATATTAAAGGTAGGCCCGGCACTTACCTTTGCCTTGAGAGAAGGACTTTTTGCTCTGAGCTTAATTGAAAATGAAATGTTTAAAAACAACAGTGAGGTTCAATTGTCAGACCTTATAAAGGTTCTGGATGATGCTATGCTTGCACAGCCCGACAATTGGAAAAAGCATTATCATGGTTCTGAGGAAAGGCTGAGCTTTGCCAGACGGTACAGTTTGTCAGACCGTTGCAGGTACTATTTGCCTGAGAGCAGTGTCAGGGCTTCAATACAAAAACTGCTGGCAAATCTGAGTTCAACTGCCATTCCGTTGACATTAATAAGTCAATATATGCCCCTGCAATATATCAAGGTAAGGAACGGTCAGTTGAAAAATTTTCCTGAAAGCCTTTTAAAGGATAGAGTAGTAAACTGCATTGACGATTACCTCTATGCCACAAAAGCGAAGTAGTAATAAACTGGTGCTTAATGAGTAAAAAAATAATATATTAAAGGAGATTTAAATTATGAGTAACGACGTTATAAACCCAAATCTGGTTCCACAAAGAATTCTGCGCGGCGGTGACAAAATGCCGGGTATTGGTATGGGAACCTTTGGTTCCGACAGATTCACAGCCGAAGATATTGCAGCCGCGGTAAAGGGTGCAGCTGAAGTTGGCTACAGACTTTTTGACTGTGCATCTGTTTATGGCAATGAGCACTTAATCGGAGATGTTTTTCAGGAAGTAATGAACTCAGGAGTTAAAAGGGAAGAGCTGTTTATAACCTCTAAGGTTTGGAATGACATGCATGGAAAGGGTGATGTATTGCTCTCCTGTGCAAAATCCTTAAAGGATTTGAAGCTGGACTACATCGATCTCTACTTTGTACACTGGCCTTTCAGAAACTTCCATCCAAAGGGCGCAGCACCGGATTATCACAATCCTGACGCTAGACCTTTCTCAATAGAGCAGTACATGGAAACCTGGTATCAGATGGAAAGACTTCAGAAGGCAGGCTATGTAAAACATATTGGTGCTTCAAACATGACTATTCCAAAGCTGAAGGAATTGATCAAGTATTGCTCTATTATGCCATCTGCTATTGAAATGGAATTACATCCTTGCTTCCAGCAGCCAGAACTGTTCAAGTTTGTACTTGAAAACGGTATACAGCCAATAGGCTTCTGCCCAATAGGCTCTCCAACACGTCCTGATCGCGACAAGACTGCCGATGACTATGTTGACATACAGGAACCGGTTATAGTTGAGATCGCGAAGGCTCATAATGTGCACCCTGCTGTAATTTGCATCAAGTGGGCTGTTCAGAGAGGCCAGACTCCAATCCCTTTCTCAATATACAGAAACGAGTATGCAAGCAATCTTCGCTGTGCAGTAGAAGATCCGTTAACTGAAGAAGAAATGAAGAGAATTGAAGGCGTTGACAAGAACTGCAGACTGATTAAGGGGCAGGTATTCCTCTGGGAGGGTTCAAAGGACTGGACAGATCTCTGGGATATAAATGGTGAAATAACAAAATAATCAATATAATTAAATCAACCGCTCGCGGTAATGGAGGTTTTATGTTAAAGGGAATTCCTTCAATACTGACCCCTGAACTCCTGAAAACACTTATGGAGATGGGGCACAGTGATGAAATAGTCATAGCAGACGGAAATTTTCCTGCTTGTACCTTTGGTAAAAAGGTAATTAGATTGGATGGTCATGGGGTACCGGAAATACTTGATGCAATACTAAAGTTCTTCCCACTTGACCCATATGTTGAAAAACCGGTAGCCCTGATGGAGGTAGTACCTGGGGATACTGTTGAGACTCCCATATGGGATGTATATAAGGAAATCATAAACAAGCACGAGCCTAAAAACAATAAGATTGAGAATATTGAAAGATTTGCCTTTTATGAAAGGACAAAGAGTGCTTATGCAGTTATTGCCACAAGTGAGGCTGCACTATATGCCAATATTATTCTCAAAAAGGGTGTTGTTGTAGAGTAAACTCGGATAGCATACTTCAGCTTTTGGGGCAAGGCAAAAATTCTGCCTTGTCCCTTCCCTTTTTCAATACACACAATGAAGCAATATAAGGCTAAAGGGCTGGATATAGTACTCTTCGCATAATGGAGGCAGCATGGGTATAGCTGAAAAACTTAAAAAAATATATTATAACAACAGTCCTTTGAGCGAGACCGAAATGCAGACCTCGAGGAATATTTCCGTATATGAGGGTTGTACTGCCCGAAGCATTTTTACACTAACCAGCGGCGCCTTTTTGGTAGGGTTTGCAAAATATTTGGGAGCAGAAGACCAAATAACAGGGATAATTGCAGCCGTTCCGGTTCTGACCGGAATAATAACTGCCTTTTCTCCTGTCATATATGAAAAAATGGAGAACAGAAAGCTCCTCACCTGCCTGTTATGCTTTATTGGCAGACTGCTGCTGGGCTGTATGATCATTGTACCTTTTATACAAACAGGGCATACCTCCCGAATAATACTGCTGATATTTATATTCGCAACCGCCAATTTGATTTTATCCTTCACAATACCCGCCTCACAAGCCTGGATATTGAGCATAACTCCTGAAAAAATCCGGGGCCACTATTTTGGTAAAAGAGAGTCCATTGTGCTGGCAGCTGTAACAGTCATAACACTGATAATGGGACAGGTCCTCGACAGTTTCGAAAGAGGGGGAAATCAGCTCAGGGGATTTGTCATATTGTATACCTTTGTTATTTTCATTGCATTTATTAATTTTGTAATATTCTCAAGGATAAAGGAACCCAAGAATTCTGTAACAAAAAGCAGCTTTAAATTAAGTAGCGTACTGACACTCCCCATAAAAAATAAAAAATATATGCTGATATCACTTATACTGATAATCTGGAACATAGGCTTCCAGCTGGCGGCACCCTTTACTGCCGTTTATATGCGCTCCCAGCTCCAGCTTAATTACGGACTTATAACCCTACTGGCTGTAGTTGCATCAGTGTCAAGTGTATTATCTGTGAGGTACTGGGGAAGGCTGGCAGACAGAAAATCCTGGCTTTACCTTCTTAAGGTGCTGCTGCTGCTTCAGGTACTATGCTTTGTTATATGGTTCTGGACCAATAGAAGCACCTTCCTTGTACTGCTCCCCATAGCTCATATAATAAGTGGTGCTGTAGCATCAGGAATGAACATCTGTATTAACAATATACAATATATATATGCACCTTCAGAAAACAAGACGGTTTATTTGGGGTTTTCCTCGGCAGTTAACGGTATTTTCGGTTTCAGTGGTACCCTTGTAGGATCAATGCTGCTTAATCTAACTCAAAATTTTAAAGGCAGTATTCTAGGAATAGCTATCGGTAATGTGCAGTTGTTATTTTTGTTTGCAGCCCTTGTGCTTATAGCAGGTGTACTAATGGTCAAGCTTATTTCCCGCTACCTCAGAGGTGCTTCCATCCACTGGCAGTCCTTATTAAAAAGCATGTTTACGGCATCAAGATAAGCAGCGGAATTATTGCACTTTTTAATTTTCTTCATAAACTTTCCGGTGGTGTCCATATGAATGCTCATATAGGACCAGAACTCCTTCATCTTGTCGCACAAATGCTTGTCCCCTGAAAGCCTGCTCCTGTAGTAGCCGAACAGCTCCTCATGAAGCTTCCATATCAAACCGGGTTTTTCAGCCTGAGGGATCTGCTCTCCTTTTATTCTTCCGGGGAGGAAGGGGTCCCGCAGAGCGCCGCGGCCAAGCATATAGCTTTTGATCCCGGGAAAGCGTTGGCTTAAGCTCATAAAATCGTTGTAGGAGTATATATCACCGTTATAGGTAATTTCGTGCCTGCAGGCTGCTGAAAGAGAGTCAAAGGAGTTCAGGTCAACCTTGCCGGTGTACATTTGAATTCCGGTTCTTGCGTGAATTATTACTCCCCCCAGAGGATAGTCATTAAGGACTTCAATTACACGCAAACCTTGTTCTGTGCAGTCCATACCAAGTCTCATCTTAACAGTGAGAATAAAACTGTTATCGGAACAAACAGCCTCGAGGAATTCCTTTATTTTGTCAGGGTACGGCAAAAGACCCGAGCCCTTTAGCTTATTAGTGACCATGGGGAAGGGGCAGCCGATATTCCAGTTTATTACCTTGTAGCCAAGCCCCACAATGGCCGAAGCGAAATTCCGGAAGTCCGCACCGCTGTTGCCCAGTAGCTGGGGTATGAGCCTGATG
>JAEZIV010000138.1 GCA_023436515.1 Bacillota bacterium | reverse complement strand
AAAATATAGACAGACCTAATGAAGGATATATATCCATGGCACTTGGTGGACTTCAGGACGGTGTAAATCCTCTTGATATGGCAGCCTCCTTTGTACCTTTTGTTAATAAGGGTATGTATGTAGAGCCCATAGCTTATACAAAGGTAACAGATGACAAGGGCAATGTACTCCTTGACAGGAAGCAGGAACAGAAAAGTAATGTAGCCTTCAAGGAATCAACGGCTTATCTCATGACAAGCATGATGAGCGATGTTGTAACAGGCGGTACGGCAGCCGGAGCAGTTCCGGGAGTAAAGAATTTGAGGTTTGGACAGGTAAAGAACAAGGACGGAAAAACTATTCCAACCGCAGGTAAAACCGGAACTACCGAGGATTATAAGGATAAATGGTTTGTAGGCTATTCCCCCTACTATGTTGGAGCCTCCTGGTATGGATATAATACTCCAAAATCTTTAAAGAGAGATGAATGGAATCAGGCTCTGTTACTGTGGAACAAGGTTATGAATAGAATTCATACAAACCTTGAGGTCAAAGAGTTTAATCCGGCACCTGAGGATATTGTAAAGAAATCCATTTGTGTTGTTTCAGGAAAGCTCCCCGGTGAATATTGTGCCCACGATCCTAGAGGCAGTCAGATTAAAACCGAGTATTTTGCAAAGGGAACTGAACCAATGGAGATATGTGATGCTCACGTCCTTGCCAAGGTTGATATATCCAGTAAGGATCTCTACGGAAGACCTTTACTTGCAGGACCCTTCTGTCCGCCAAACCTTGTTCAGGAAAAAGTATTTATAAGGAGACTTGTGCCATATCTTCCAAAGGACCCAAATGACAAATCCCTTGCTCAGCAGATCAAGGACTGGATTTACGAAGTCCCTCAGGAGGAGTATTGCACAATTCATAATGAGACAAATGCTCTTCCCTCAGCACCCTCAACAGTAAACACTGATACTCCTAGCCCCAACAATCCAGGAGGCCATGAGGAAGTACTTCCACCTGTGCAAATTCCTGAAGAGCAGCCTGATGACGAGCTGGATGTTATTCCATAGAGATTATTACATTAAGAAGATTTAACGTGTTCCCGTCACCGGGAACACCACAACAAAAAGCCCTGCAGCTGCAGGGCTTTTATTTTGCATTTTAAACAAAATTTAATTGATTCTATTCTTTACCAACAAAAACTGTTCCTATCTCAACCCCATTAATAATGTCCATAACAACCTCTGGTTGACTTCCATTTGTAAGTACTACATTTACTCCGGCCTTTGTTGCTATTTTTGCTGCCTTTAGCTTTGTAACCATACCGCCTGTTCCGCGTTTTGTTCCTGCCCCATCAGCACAGCACTCAATTTCAGGAGTTATTTCCTCAATAATGGAGATCAGCCTGGAATTCGGGTTTTTTCTTGGGTCACAATCATAAAAGCCATCAATATCCGAGAGAATAATCAATAGATCTGCTCTAATAAGCTTTGATACAATTGCTGACAGTGTATCATTCTCACTGAAGGTGTCCTTCTGACCAACCTTAAGCTCTACTATTGACACAGAGTCATTTTCATTTACAATAGGTACAATACCCTTGGAGAGCAAGGTCTCAAAGGTATTTACAACATTTCTGCTGCAGGTTTCATCCCCCACTATATCCCTTGTTAAAAGTATTTGCGCCACTATATGCCCATACTCGGAAAAGAACTTACTGTATATATGCATAAGCTCGCATTGCCCCACCGCTGCAACTGCCTGCTTTTCTCGTATACTCTTTGGCCGCTCGGGCAGCTTTAGCTTGTCAACACCTACTCCAATCGCTCCCGAAGTAACTAGAATAACTTCCTTCCCTTGATTTGACAAATCAGAAATAATCCTAGCCAGCCTGTCTATTCTTGTAAAATTTATCTTACCAGTATCATAGGTCAAAGTAGATGTCCCTACTTTAATAACAATACGATGAGCATCCTTTAAATCTTCCCTTTTAAAACCCATATGACCTCCGGATTATTACCTACAGAATCTTATAAGCTGTCTGTAAGTAATCAAATAAAAAATATTATATAAGCTCTCAGAATACAAAAATGCAAAAAACCTATATTAATGCACAAGAGAAATTATATAATATTTTAATTGTTTGGTAAACCACCTTATCAATGAATTTACACCTGTAGATTTTATTTTATACTGCTTGATAAGTTAATGATCAAGCTTCTTACTCTGACAATTCTTGAACTCTCTTTCTGGCTGTAAAAAATTCCTTGAGACTTTCAAGCTTCCTTAAAACATACGCATTTTCAAATAGTATAAACAGAGTAATTCCAAGTATAGTGGATGCCACTGCATCAAGGATACTATGTTGTTTTACAAACAGGGTGGACATGTAAATTAATACACAGGTTACTGCAGAGGCAGCCTTTAATGCAACACTCCTATAGCTTTTGAATATAAACAATGTAATCAGCAAGGTATCGAGCATGTGTATACTCGGGAAGCAATTGTAGGGTTTGTCATTTGAATAAATGAATAAAACCAGCTTCTGAAGGGCATTTGTACCCTGTACATGCGGTCTGGGAACTGTAGTCGGGAAGAAAGCATAAACAACAAAGCATATAAGCATTCCTATTACTATACTGAATAACAGCTTATAGTATGTTTTGTAGTCCATAAATGCAAGTACAAGCAGAGCTCCGAAGGTATAAAAATACCAGAATACATATGGAAGTATAAACCACTCTCTAAAGGGAATAAAGCTATCCAAAAATATTGTAATATCAAAGGCTCTTGTTGTGGTTAGGTTTAACAAAAAATAGATACCCTGAGCCATGGGCACCAAAGCTATAAATAGTATTCTAAGAAAATATCCCTGAAAACCATTTGATTTAAGTAACGTAGCGTTGTTCGGTTGCAGAAAATCCATATTCATTCCATATCTCCCAATGATGTTTTGTATACTGATATAATATTATACGCTCAACATTACAAATTGTTTGGTATTCAATAAATAATAATGCGCCCGCTGAGCACACACAAATAAACCTCCTCAACATAACTTGTAAAGCCTAGTGTTGAGGAGGTGATGCTTAAACCTATCTGCAATATGTTTTACTAATAAAGCCTGCAGGCAACGAAATGTCCGGGTGATACTTCCTTCAAGCCCGGCTCGTCCTTGTCACACCCTTCAATTCTCTGGAAACATCGGGAACAGAAGCGGCAGCCCTCGGGAAGATTAATTGGACTTGGAACATCCCCCGATAAGATTATTCGCTCCTTTTTATTCTTGGGATCCACCGAAGGAATGGCTGACAGCAGTGCCTGTGTATAAGGATGCAATGGATTGGAATACAGCTCCTTCTTTGGTGCTATTTCCACCAGTTTTCCCAGATACATGACACCTACACGGTCGCTGATATGCTTAACAACATTCAAGCCATGGGCGATGAACAGGTAAGTGAGACCAAATTCCTCCTTCAGGTCATCAAGGAGGTTCAGCACCTGCGCCTGAATTGATACATCCAGTGCAGAAACAGGTTCGTCGCAGACAATCAGCTTTGGCTGTACAGCAAGCGCACGAGCAATACCTACTCGCTGACGCTGCCCTCCAGAAAATTCATGAGGGTATCGATTACGCTGATGGTTTGCCAGTCCAACACAGTTAAGAAGATAGGTTACCCTACTTTCTATCTTCTCCTTTGGCATCAGGTTATTAATTCTAATTGGTTCAGCAATAATATCGCCAACCGTCATTCTCGGGTTAAGGGATGCATAAGGATCCTGAAATATTAACTGTATATCCTTACAAAATATACGGCGTTTAGCTTCCGACAGCTTCGTAAGGTCTGTACCTTCAAAAATAATTTCGCCTCCAGATGGAGAATACAGATTAACCAGCATTTTTCCTATGGTAGTTTTCCCACACCCTGACTCACCAACCAGGCCAAGGGTTTCACCTCTGTTTATATGAAATGAAACGTCATCGGTGGCTTTTAACACCGATATGGGGCGACCGAAAAAGTCATGCTCCAATGTGAAATACTTTTTCAGATTTTTTACTTCAACCAAGACTTCACTCATGCTGATTCACCTCCTTTTTCATCCTCATAAAGGAAGCAACGTACCTTATGCCCAGCCTTCTCAACTAATTGAGGCATTTCCTCACGGCAGCGCTCCATACAGCGGTCACAGCGGTCAGAAAAGGGACAGCCCGTCGGCATGCTCAATGGATTGGGAACCATACCCTTTATCATGTAGAGAGGCTCATCCCTTTCATCCTCCAGTCTCGGGATTGAACGGAGCAGCCCAAGGGTATAGGGGTGAAGGGGATTTTCAAACAATGAGCGGACATCCGCTTCTTCAACAATTTTTCCGCAGTACATTACAATAACATGATCAGCAGCCTCTGATACAA
>JAEZIV010000093.1 GCA_023436515.1 Bacillota bacterium | reverse complement strand
GCTGAAAGTATACTGCTGGATTGGCGGAGACAGGCCGAAGGACGTAGCAGCAGCAGCAAAGGAAAAATATGAACAAGGCTATACTGCCTTAAAGATGAATGCCACACCGGAAATAGCCTGGATTGATAATTTCAAGGTAATTCAGGATGTCATTGACAGAGTGCAATCCATCCGGGATGTATTGGGATATAAAATGGATATTGCCCTTGATTTTCATGGAAGAGTGCATAAAGCCATGGCAAGGGTTCTTATGAAGGAACTTGAACCGCTTAGATTAATGTTTATTGAAGAACCGGTTTTAACTGAAAATGAGGAGGCTTTTGCAGAACTCCGAAGACACACATCCACACCGATAGCGACAGGTGAAAGGAATTATACTCGTTGGGGCTTTAAAAACATGCTTCACAATGGTGGTGTAGATATTATACAACCAGATTTAAGTCATGCCGGTGGTATTCTAGAGGTCAAAAAAATCGCCGCTATGGCAGAAGCCTACGATGTCGCTGTTGCTCCCCATTGCCCTCTTGGGCCCATCGCGCTTGCCTCCTGTGTTCAGCTGGATTTTTGTACACCGAATGTTTTCATACAGGAACAGAGCTTGGGAATCCACTATAATCAGGGGTCTGATCTCCTTGATTACCTTACCGATCCATCTGTCTTTGATTATAAGGATGGATACATAAACAAGCTGAACAAGCCTGGTTTAGGAATTGAAATCAATGAAGAAAAAGTGAGGGAAATGGCAAAGATTGGTCACAACTGGAAGAACCCAGTTTGGAGATTGGCTGACGGCAGCCCGGCAGAATGGTAAACCGTTACGTCTGGGACGAACAAAATATAGAATAGAAGGGAGTGTTCATGTGTTAAAGGGTATCCCATCAATTATATCACCCGACTTGATGAAGGTTTTGATGGAAATGGGACATGGTGATGAAATAGTTTTTGCAGACCGAAACTTTCCCGCATCAAGTACGGCTAAAAAGCTTATACGCTGTGACGGTCACGGTATACCGGAGATACTCGATGCCGTTATGAAGCTTTTCCCATTGGATTATGCAGTTAAGCATCCTGTGGTATTAATGGCTGTTACTCCCGGTAATCCCTACAAGCCGGTAATTTGGGACGATTATTACTGCTGCGTAAAAAAGTATAATGAGGACTTCAGTGAATTTGAATATATGGAGAGATTTGAGTTTTATGAAAGAGCTAAAAAAGCATATACAGTTGTGGCTACTGGAGAAAAAGCACGCTTTGCAAATGTAATCCTAAAAAAGGGAATTGTAGCTGAAGATTAGGAAAGATTTTTGGAAGTGATAAAAGGTGTACTGCTCCATATAAATTTTCAAGAAAGGTGGAAAGCTGATGCCTGAAGTTGTAACGGTAGGTGAAACACTTGTACTTTTCAGCCCCGGACAAAACGGTCCTTTAAGGTATGTGGACAGCTTCAAAAAAAGAATCGCAGGAGCTGAGAGCAATACTGCAATTGCATTGAGCAGGCTGGGACATAGTTGTGGGTGGATAAGCAAAATTGGCGATGACGAATTCGGACAGTTCATTCTAAGAGAAATCAGAGCTGAAGGGGTCGATGTATCTCAGGTTCGGACAGATACAAATGCACCCACAGGAATTATGTTTAAGGAAATATTCGAAGGTATGGAAACCCGGGTGTACTACTACAGGAAAGGTTCGGCAGCCAGCATGCTCAGGCCGGAGGATATTGATCCGGAATATATCAGGAATGCGAAAATCCTTCATATTACCGGTATAACACCAGCACTAAATACTACTTGTCTGGAAACCATATGGTCGTCAATAAGGACGGCCAAGGAAAATGGGGTTCTGATAAGTTTTGACCCCAATATACGTCTCAAACTTTGGAGCAGGGAGCAGGCTTCCAGGGTACTGAATGAAATTATACCATATGCTGATATTGTGCTCTCAGGTGTTGACGAAGGAGAAATTATTTTAGGAGAAAGCAATCCTGAGAGACTAATTGATAAATTATTGGAATTAGGGGTAGGCAGGGTAGCCCTAAAAATGGGAGCTGAGGGCTGTTGGGTAGCAGACAGGAAATCCAGGCATAGGATAAATGCTGTTGAAGTCGGCAAGAAGGTCGATCCCATAGGTGCAGGAGATGCCTTTAATGCAGGCTTTCTTGCAGGTATTCTTGAAGGAAAAGGAATTAAAGAATGCGGCAGGATAGGAAATATAATGGGAGCTTTCGCAATAACCACCTCCGGTGATATAGAAGGACTGCCGGGCAGGAGGGAACTGGAACAATTCATGAACCATGATAAGGAAATTACCAGATAAGCCTATGAAAGGAGAAGAAAGTGTTAAGAGATATATTGAATTGCATTGCCCAGACGGGAATAGTATCAATTATAAGAGGTATAGATGAATCGTACATAGAAAACACGGTAAAGGCTTTATATAACGGAGGTATTCGGAATGTGGAAATAACCTTTGACTCACCTGGTGCTGCCAGAATGATTGAGAACGTGAAAAATTTATTCGGCGAAAAAATGTTGGTAGGGGCTGGAACCATTCTTGATGCTGAAACGGCCAGAATAGCTATATTATCGGGTGCAGATTTTGTTCTTTCACCCAGCTTGAGTACAGGGGTAATAGAAATGTGCAGCCGTTACGGCAAGCTCGCAGTTCCCGGCGTTTTGACTCCGACAGAAATAGTGACTGCATGGCAGGCAGGGGCTCAGTTAGTAAAGCTATTCCCAGCCAGAGCTTTTGGATCAGCATATATAAAGGACATAAAAGCTCCACTGAAACAGATAGAAGTTATGGCAGTGGGGGGGATCAACGTCGCAAACGCAGCAGAATTCATAAGGTCAGGCGCTATGTCTGTTGGAGTGGGTTCCGAGCTTGTCAATAGAAAAATAGTATATGAGGGGAATTACGATTTATTAACCAAAAATTCTGCACAGATCGTTGAAAGTGTAAAAAGGGTACAGGGTATGGATGTTCACCGTTAAAGGTTCGGTATAACAGCTCCTTCTTAGTGTTAAAAGCCGGTAAATAGTAGTAGAGATATTGTTGCACACATACTGCACAAGCGGATATGGTAAAGTGTATAAACTAAGTATGAATATACATATTACATTTAACGTGTGGGTTATAGAGATAAAATAACGTATATTTACACAGAAATGTATAGTGATATAGCTAATACAGAACCCGGATTATAGACTTACTCATTTAAATAGCTCTGAGAATTCAGGGCTATTATTATGTGAAAAAAGCTCAATATAAAGCAGGGAAATCAAACATGAAAATCATTTTACTCTTAAAATTCGTGCATTATTATTGAGTTAGGTGTGAGAATATTGTATAATTTTAGCATTATTATTCCATAATACACCATTGCTGTTAGGTTGATGTGGTGAAGAGACATTTTTACAGCTGCAAAAAGTTATGAATACTATTAATCGATAGAATAAGATAAAAAGGATTTACAGGCGGCAGACATAGTTCTGGCGCCATTGCTAAGCTTGTGAGATAAGAAAATGTAACACTTTTGAGAGTTTCTGCTTGATAGCTAGGCGTTTAAGAAAGCCTCGGATTAATCAAGCTCACAGTTGAAGACATATGACCGCCCGCAAGGTTTGATGGCAGTGGAAGCTCAAGATTTCCATGAAGAAGAATGGTTACGGTCAGGAACGGCGGCTGATACAGAGGTGATTTCTTATAGCACATCATAGAACGAAGCTCAATTTTGATGGAACCACAAGAACTGGAGGTTCGCTATATGTCCGTTATGGTACTTTTAGCAAGTAAGGACGGCTCAAAGGTGGCAACTGTGGCTTGTCCTGAGTGCGGCAGAATAAGCCGTCAAATCTTGAGGAATGAGTACAAAAGTTCGCCTATTGCTGTCTTCAGCAGCTCGCACACTTGTCCGGTATGCGGAACTACGTATGCATCGTCAGCTTCTGCTGAGAGAGCAAAATACGTAGGTTCATATGCGCTTTATACTGCCCAAGGGGAACAAGCTTATAACTCGGATACCAGAGCATCATATCTTGCACATCAAAGGGGTAAAGCTAAAGCACCAAATGCAGCTCCAGTAGCTGATGAGAATAATGCAAAGCTGCTTCAACATATAACCGAACAAAAGATAGTATCCAATATTGCTGAGATACAGCCAAGGACTTCAGCACAAGTCATTGGGAATACTCATGCTACCATACCAGCCGTTGCTGAAGCCACTGGGAGGACTCAGCCTTCTACACTAAATTCAACTGTGCAGGATGCAGTTGGGATACCTAAAGCAATACCCGTAGTCGGTGGAGAACACTCAAATGAGGAGCTTTTAAGCCGGAAGGCAGAGTACTGGAAAAAGCAATTACTCGACCTTTCAAAGCGCAATAAAATGATAAACTATCGAGAAACTAAACGTGCTACCCTTAAAATATTGGAGCCGGAGTTTACAGAATTGTTTAACCGTCTTGCTGTTGCCGAAGAAGAATTGACTTTTCAGCGCCCCATTGATAAGGATTCCGACCTCAGAACTTTTTCCATGCTTTCTCTCTTGGAAGCATTGTCATACCCAATTCCTGTGCATGTCGGAGACATCAGGGCTGAAGGCTCACTACTTGAGCGTAAAATCGCTCTGAGCAATCTTCGGTCAAAATCTAAACTTGCCAGAGACGAACAAGGTACAAATATTCTGTACCTGTCATTTGGATTCATTGAATGGAGAGAGAACAATGCTCCTAATACTCAGTGGTTGAAGTCGCCAGTCTTAATGATGCCTGTATCCTTGAAACTCGACTCAGTGCGGGCACCATTTACCTTACTCCGATATGACGATGATATTGAGGTAAACCCGACCCTTGATTATCTCTTCAATGAACGCTATGGTATAGATTTGCCTACTTTTGAACTCAATAGTGAGGAAAGCCTTGAACAGTATATGCAGAAGATTGAGGAGATTGCCGACCAACATGGCTGGAAGCTACATCGGGAAGTGAATCTTGGACTTTTGTCCTTCCTCAAAATAAGTATGTACCATGACCTTAATAATAACTATAAACGTATGCTTAAGAACCCTGTGATTCGTGCTATAACCGGCGATATAAGTGCAGTTAACAATATTCCCAGTGAAATAATGCAATTCAACTTTGATAGGGTGTCTCCTAAAGACTGCTATCAGGTTGTTAACTCAGACTCAAGTCAGCAGGAAGCAATTTTACTTTCAAAAGCAGGGATCAGTTTTGTTATGCAAGGGCCTCCGGGCACCGGCAAAAGCCAGACCATAACGAATATTATTTCCGAAGCAATGGCAGATGGGAAGACTGTTCTCTTTGTTTCTGAAAAGGCAGCAGCTCTTCAGGTTGTCCATAAGAGGCTTACTGAAGCTGGTTTAGATGATTTTTGCCTTGCATTACATAGCCACAAGGCAAAAAAGAAAGAGATTATTGATAGTATAGCTGTAAACCTCAAGCTTCCTCGTAAAAGGATGAAGGACAGCGTAATGTATGAATTGACTGAATTATTTCAGAACAGACAGGTCTTGAATAATTATGTCAACGAGTTGCATGAGGAAATTCTCCCGCTGGAAAAGAGCTTATATGATATATTTGGAGAATTGTCTAATTTACAAAAGGCACCTTACCTTCAGTTCAATATCGACCAAGCAGCTTCAATATCGTCTTCCGCATACAATGAGATGCTTTACCGTGTTAGTGATTATCAAAGAGCCCTTAAGAGGCTTGGAGTAAAACCTTCTGAGAATCCATGGAACGGGACTACTGTAAGGATGGTAACTCAGAGATTCAGGGAGGATTTGACACAAAACGCCTCCAAATTACCGGATTTATTACTGCTATTAGCTGACTCCTTAACTAAAGTGATAACTTCATTTGATTTCAAGGAAAACTGTACTTGGTTAGGAGCTACGCGTGCTGTTGCTTTACTCGGTACAATCGAAAAAACTCCATTATTCCCACTTGAGTGGTCAAAGAAAGCAGAAAGAGATAAACTGCTTGATGAAGCAAAGCATGCAAAGCTTGAAAAACAAGATTACATGAATAGTCTTGGAGAAGTTCGGCAGTACTTTAGGGAAACAATTTTTAGTGAAGACTTAGCAGCTTGGTTGGATTCGGTTCACAAAGCTTCTATAAGTATAAAGACTATTGCTTCCAAGCTGAACTTGGATGACTCGGAATTATTGGAAGCAGTTTATACACTCCGGGATTCTGCCAATACCATTACTGAGCAGTTAGAGACCCTAGTCGCAGCATACGAGAAAGGTCGCAATCTTCTTCCCTTTACAACAACAGACAGCCTGGAAAATGTCGGTGTACTCACCGAGCTTCTATGTGCTATTGTAGAAGCTCCAGCAGTAAAAGCCGAGTGGTTTGATGCAGCTAATCTTGAGAGAGTAAAACAAATGGCTGTCTCCGCCCGAACTCGCGCAGAAAAACTATTGGAAACCAAAAAAGTGCTGCTACAGGAGTGGGAGGAAGCGGCACTTAACATAGATGCTGACGCTATGCTCTTGCGCTTTAAAACTGAATATACTTCATTTTTCAAGATTTTTAAGTCGGCTTATCGTTCTGATATTAAAACTATTCGAGGTATCTCAAAGAAGATAGGAGCAAAACACACTGATAGTGAAATAATATCTTTGCTTCAATACATATTTGAGATAAAAGCAGAAATTCGTTGGTTCTCCGAAAACCAACAGCTGTTAACCCAGTGTTTTGGGGACTTCTTCTTTGGTATTGAATCAAATTGGAAAAGGATTGAGGCAGGGCTTTCCTTTATAGAACAACTTCGCGCTGCATTCCCACATTCTATAGTACCTAAAAGGGTGATAGATATGCTTTGCGATAAAGCAAAGCATGTATCCCATTATACTGAAATGACTAGTGTGTTGACTATATTAACCAGAGAAGCGCAAAAAGCTTTAATAGCGGATATAGCAAAGGTTATTTCGGATTATTCAGGAAAAGGTATACGAGAATCACTGCTGCCGTGTTTTAACAGTATCCACCGGCAAAGCGAGGCACTAATAAACCTGATTTCACAGATGACGGCTCACTCTGTACAGCCGATATCAAATAGTAGCGTGCTTGATATGGTTTCAAAAGCCCGCAAAATCAATGAAAAACAGATTGAGTTTCAGAGTGCTTATCAAAACTATGAAGCTAAATTCGGTAAGCTTATAACAGGCTTAGCTACTGATTGGGCTTCCGTTATTTCTGACTTGGAAGCTGTATCGGACTTATTTGCACGGGACGAAGCAAGCTTAATGACAGAAGCATTTATTGCCCAGTTTTGTGAGGACGCTAATTTTAGGATGAAAATCACTACAGCAAAATCAGACATAGAGTATCATCTTGGAAAAAGTGAAAAGAGCTATACGGAATTCAAAGAACTATTTGAGACTCCTTCGGATTTTGACAACTCCCACCTTGATAAGGTTTCTGAGAGGGTGTATGCCTGCTGCAACAACCTTATGCTGCTTGACAATTGGATATCATGTATTCAAGCAAAAGCAGCTTGCAATGAATTAGGTCTTGCCGACTTTATTAACAAAATTGAGCAGCAGGATAATACCTTTGAGGATGTTGTTAGTATCTTCAAACGCGGCTTCTTTACTCTATGGGAGCAAGCTGTAATCGGTACCAAGAAGACGGTAGAGCAATTCCGGCGTCACAATCACGACGAAAAAATCAATAGATTTGTCTTCCTTGATGAGAGGCAAATGCCTATTGCACAGGAACGTATCAGGCAAAATGTTATCAGCCGAATCCCCGACACAAACAGGGTTTTGTCTGCCAACGACGAGCTCAGTATTTTCCTAAGGGAAATTGAAAAAAAACGTAGGATAATGCCGTTACGTAAGCTGTTTAAGTCCATTCCCAATCTTTTACTTAAGCTTAAACCATGTATGATGATGTCTCCGCTCTCTGTGGCTTATTTCTTGGAGGCCGAATCATATGAGTTTGATATGGTCATTTTCGACGAGGCGTCACAGATATTTCCTCAGGACGCCATTGGGTCTATTTTTAGAGGTAAGCAGGTCATCATTGCCGGAGATAGCAAGCAATTACCGCCGACAAACTTTTTTGCCACCAGCACAAGCAATGATGAGGAAGAGTTTGACGAAGAGAACGAGGATGCTATCGGTACAGAAATAAGTGCTTCGATTCTTGAAGAAACATCCAGCGTTCTGCCAAACCGCACCTTACTTTGGCACTACCGCAGCAAGCACGAGAATCTGATCGCTTTTTCCAATCAGGAAATCTATAAGAACGAACTTGTGACCTTTCCAAGCAGCGTAAACAACGGTGCTGATACTGGTGTTGAGTTTATTTATGTTGAGAATGGGGTTTATGAGGGCAAAGGCAGAAATACTTCTGAAGCCCGTCGTTGCGTGGAACTTGTCAGGCAGCACATTGACAAAACGCCAACACGCTCCCTCGGAATAATTGCTTTTAGTGAGAGTCAACAGAAAACCATTTCTATGGAGATTCAAAAATTAAGAGAGCAGCATCCTGAATACGAGGCCTTCTTTACCGAAGACAAAGAAGACGAGTTCTTTGTGAAAAATCTTGAAAACGTTCAAGGAGATGAACGGGATACAATTATTTTCAGTGTAAGCTACGCCAAGACAAAAGAGCAACGGGACACAAATCGCCCAATGGCTTTGAGGTTCGGTCCTCTTGGGCAAAGAGGCGGAGAGCGCCGCCTTAACGTGGCAATTACCAGAGCAAAGTGTAATATTAAACTGGTCAGCTCTATTTTACCAGCAGATATAGACCTGAGCCGCACCGAATCAGAGGGTATTAAGCTATTGCGACACTATATCGAATTTGCTATGAAGGGTTCATCAACCTTACGTGCCGGCAAAACAGAAGCTGAGAAAGACATGTTTTTGGAGTCTGTGGCTGAGTTCCTTAGTGCTCACGGGTACAAAATCAATAAATATGTGGGCTGTTCGGGATATAAAATAGATATTGCTGTCGTTCATCCCAACAATGATAACTGCTTCGTCGCGGGTATTGAGTGCGATGGGCTCTCCTATGCCACCGCAAAAAGCGCCAGAGACCGAGATCGTTTGCGAAAGTCTGTACTCCAAGCAATGGGATGGCGAATTTACCGTGTTTGGTCTCCCGAGTGGATAGCACGGCAGGATATAGAAGGTAATAAACTGTTGAACTTCATTGATACCGCCATAAAAGAGTTTAACGTACTAAAAATGGAACAGGAAACGGTACCGATCAATAGCACACCTTCTAATGATTTGTTTGCCGAAGTAATTGAAGAGGAAGAGGCCCCGGAGGCGCAGCCTTTGAATACCTCCAGTGAAACAGAAATAAGCAATCCATATGGTTTTGTTGAGTATAATGAGGCTGTGAGGAATGAAGCTTTTGTTCCCATGAAATTCGATAATGCTGATAGGGTAGCCGAGGAAATCAAATATATCGTAGGAATAGAGCAACCAATATATGTTGATTTACTTTATCAGCGTATGGCAGGAGCTTTTGGGAATATAAAGGTAACAGCTCCCGTGAAAAATGCCGTTGACAGAGTTATGAGAAGCAACAGCTTGAATGGTATTATCATAAAAGACAAGGATGGCTTCATAACCC
>JAEZIV010000444.1 GCA_023436515.1 Bacillota bacterium | reverse complement strand
GAGCGTACCATGAGCCTATTCAGTAGCACGGAGGCTTTGGGGGTTAAGCCTGAGGATATCGGCAGTGAAACCGGAACCTTTGCAATACCTGAGTTTGGCACGAAATTCGTAAGGCAAATGCTTGTTGATACCAAGCCAAAAACCTTCTCTGAGCTCATCAGAATATCGGGTCTCTCTCATGGTACCGACGTTTGGCTGAACAATGCACAGGACTTGATCAGAGATGGTATAACTACGCTGTCCCAAAGCATTTGCTGTCGTGATGATATTATGATTTATCTGATGCACGCAGGTCTCCCACCTAAAACAGCCTTTAAGATCATGGAGGATGTGAGAAAGGGAAAGGGTGTCAAGGAAGAATACGAAGCCATAATGAAGGAGAATAATGTACCTGACTGGTACATTAAATCCTGTAAGACTATCAAATACATGTTCCCAAAGGCACATGCAGCTGCTTATGTAATGATGGCCTTCCGAATCGCCTGGTTCAAGGTTTACTATCCTGAGGCCTTTTATGCCACATATTATACAGTAAGAGCCGATGATTTCGATGCAGAAATGATGGCACAGGGGCAGGAAAAGGTAAGAAGCAAGATCAGGGAATATGAAATGAAGGGAAATAATATTTCCACAAAGGAAAAGAATGTTCTTACTATACTTGAGGTTGTAAACGAAATGTATGCAAGAGGATTAAACTTCCTCCCCATTGATCTTTATCTCTCGGAGGCTACTCGCTTCATAATCGAGAACGGCTCAATCAGGCCTCCTCTTAATGCATTGCAAGGTTTGGGAGGTTCGGCAGCACAAAATATTGTTGAGGCCAGGAAAGGCGGAGAGTTTCTTTCAATAGACGAATTGAGGGCTAAAGCAAAGATCAGTAAATCAGTAATTGAGATACTGGAACGAAACAACTGTCTTAAGGGCTTGCCCGAAAGCAACCAGCTATGTCTCTTTTGAGCTTAATTAAATCAAGAAAATTCATGAGTTTATTTAAAAACGGTAATAAAATGTTGATAAATAGAAATAATAATGTTATAATACACGAGGATAGAGGTTTAATAGACTTGACTGCCAAGAGTGGGAAATCCCACTCTTTGTTGTTTATGTTAAGGATTTTACACTGCTCTGATTAATTAATTAGGCAGCAAAAGCCATGCAATGCTATTTTTTGAGCTTTTGCAAGGGCTATTAAAGTCTGCGGGTGGTCAGTTAGCCGGTTTTTTCTATAATACCTCAGGTTACCTTCCCAGGGCATAAATGCCCAGGGCAACACTGCCCTTGCAACAATGCCCTTGCAACAGTTGTGCCTGGTTTTGCGTGTATAAGCATATGAGGAGCCGGAAATACTCTGACTTACTGGAGGAGAAAATGAAAAGGAACATAGCACAGGAAATTACTGCTCTTGCAGCGCCAATAGCTGAAGAATTGAATTATGAACTGGTTGAAGTGGAATTTGTTAAAGAGGGTGCCAACTGGTATCTTAGAATATATATTGATAAGCCGGGAGGTATCAGTATTGATGACTGCCAGGCTGTAAGTGAACGTATGAGCGATATACTTGATAAGAAGGATCCAATAGAGCAAAGCTATTATTTGGAGGTTTCCTCACCGGGCCTCGAGCGGCCTTTAAAGACTGAGAGGGACTTTATAAAGTATAAGGATGAATTAGTAGAAGTTAAGGTTTTCCAACCGATTGATGGTAAAAAGGTATTTGAAGGACAATTGGTAGGTCTTATTGACAATAAAATTGTTATTGTTGAAAACGGTAAAAACATTGAATTCGATAAGGAAAAGGTCGCCATCGTAAAAAGGGCTATAAAATTATAATAATTTTTATAAGTTATGGGAGGTTAACGTTATGAGCGCAGAGTTAATACTTGCACTTGAACAGTTGGAGAAAGAGAAGGGTATTAAGAAGGAAATAATAATTGAGGCTATTGAGGCCGCTCTTATTTCTGCATATAAGAAAAATTTTGGATCGGCTATGAATGTTAAGGTTAGCATAGATAGAACCACTGGCGATGTTAAGGTGTTTGGGCTCAGAAAGGTTGCTGAGGTTCCTGATATGGACCAGATGGATATATCTCTTGATGAAGCTGCAAAGCTTAACCCAACACTTTCAGTAGGGGATATTGCCGAAATGGAGGTAACTCCCAGAAGCTTTGGTAGAATTGCTGCCCAGACCGCAAAGCAGGTTGTTGTTCAGAAGCTCAGAGAAGCTGAGAGAGGAATTATTTACGATGAGTTTTACAACAAGGAAAGTGATATTGTTACAGGAATAATCCAGAGAATTGAAAAGAGAAATGTTATAGTGGATCTAGGTAAAACTGAGGCTGTACTCGCACCAACAGAACAGACTCCAGGTGAAGAATATCACTTTAATGAAAGACTCAAATCCTATATAGTAGAAGTTAAAAAGACAACAAAAGGCCCACAAATAATGATATCCAGAACTCATCCCGGCCTTGTAAAGAGATTATTTGAGCTGGAGGTTCCGGAAATTCATGACGGTACTGTTGAGATTAAGAGCATCTCACGTGAACCAGGTTCCAGAACAAAGATTGCAGTATATTCGAAGGAGGAAAATGTTGATCCTGTCGGTGCCTGCGTAGGACAAAAGGGAACCAGAGTTCAGGCAATAGTTGATGAACTTCGTGGTGAAAAAATAGATATTATTAAGTGGAGCAATGATCCTAGAGAATATATTTCCTCCAGCCTTAGCCCGGCAAAAGTGGTTAGGGTTGACGTGGATGAGGATGAAAAGTCTGCCAGGGTTATTGTCCCTGATTATCAGCTTTCACTTGCCATCGGCAAGGAGGGGCAAAATGCAAGACTGGCTGCAAAGCTGACTGGCTGGAAGATTGATATCAAGAGCGAGTCCCAATTAAGGCAGTCCATAGAAAGTCAGCTTTTCGATGACTCAATGAGCACTAATTATGTTGATTATGAAGATGAAGAAAATGACTATATCGATGACCAAGAGGAGGATGTCTTCCTGGAGGAGTAGAAGGAAGCACTAAGCTGGCTATCGGCTTTTAGATAGAAATTTATAGGGAAGGTGTGGATGGATGAAGCAAAAAAAGATTCCATTGCGTATGTGCCTTGGCTGTAAGGTTATGAAGCCAAAGAGGGAACTAATACGGGTGGTAAGAAATAATGAGGGAGAAATCAGTATTGATTTAATTGGCAAAAAGCCTGGCAGAGGTGCATACATATGCAGGAGCGCTGACTGCCTCGAACAGGCAATTAAGGCTAAGAGACTTGAAAAAGCTTTTGAAACAACGATTGACGGTGATATTTATGTTAATCTCAAAGGCCAATTGGAGGGTGAGGTCGATTAAATTAAACATTCCAAAAGGAGGGCCGGGTCCATGTACTTTTTTGCATGGTACTTTGCGCAATATGTTGAGTATGGACATTGTGATGACTAAGGTTTATTCCTTGTTAGGTCTTGCTAAAAAAGCGGGACAGCTGTTATCAGGAGATGAAACAGTTGAAAGAACCATAAGAGCAGGTAAGGCTGTTCTCGTAATTGTGGCAGGTGATGCTTCTGAAAACACGAAGGACAAATTTAA
>JAEZIV010000359.1 GCA_023436515.1 Bacillota bacterium | reverse complement strand
AATTGCCGGAAGCTTCAGCATAGACCCTGCTGTTTTTGTAGATGAGGATAATCGGTCATATGTATATTTTGGAGGCTTGTGGGGCGGACAACTGGAAAAGTGGTCAACAGGGACCTATAATCCCGAAGCCGAGGGTCCTGCATTAACTGAACCTGCTCTTGGACCAAGAGTTGCAGAATTGAACGACGATATGCTCAGCTTTAAAGAGGCTCCAAAAGAAATTTCAATTGTTGACGAGGCAGGCAATCCAATTTTAGCCGGAGATGAAGAAAGAAGATATTTTGAAGGCCCCTGGATGCACAAATATAATGGTAAATATTATCTCTCATATTCAACCGGAACAACTCACTATATTGTGTATGCTGTGGGAGACAGCCCGGTTGGGCCATTTGTATATAAGGGCAAGATACTAACTCCTGTATTGGGGTGGACAACACACCATTCAATAGTTGAGTTTGAAGGCAAGTGGTACCTCTTCTATCATGACTGCTCCTTGTCGGGGGGGATTGATAACAAGCGCAGTGTGAAATTTTCAGAATTGAAATACAATGAGGACGGCACAATTCAAACTATTGAGCCATATAAGTAAAAGCTTTAAAAAGGTCTATTTCGGATACTTTCCGGATAAGGCCTTTATTATTGTAAAAAAGGTTGTAAAAAAGTATCATGTGAATGTTGTCTCAATTATTGCAAAATTTGATGATTTAGTTTATATTATAGTTTTAATATAAACTTTAACAATTTTTACATAAGAGTAGAGGAGGTTGTTATGTCTGAAATAAATAAGATCCATTTCCAGGATAGGATTTATCTCGATGAGGACAAGTGTGTAGGGTGTAACCAATGTATTGGACACTGCCCTATTTTCAGTGTCAACATTGCTTATTCCCTTAATGAAATAAACAGAGTAAAGGTAGATCCTGAAAAATGTATACATTGCGGAGAATGTATAAGAGTTTGTGAGCATAATGCAAGAAAATTCAGAGACGATACCGAAAGGTTTTTTGAGGACTTAAAAAAGGGCATAAAAATCTCCCTTATAGCAGCTCCTGCCATTATTGTAAACATACCCAACTATAAAAGGATGTTTTCATATCTGAAAAAATCAGGGGTTCACTTAATATTTGATGTATCACTGGGAGCAGATATAACGGTTTGGGCATATCTTAGAGCAATCAAGGACAAAGGCATAAAAAACGTAATTGCTCAGCCCTGCCCTCCTATAGTGAGTTTTATAGAGAAATATGAACCTGAGCTTATCAGTGCCCTTGCACCTGTGCAGAGTCCTATGTTATGTACAGCCATATATATGCAGGAGTATCTGCATATTGATGATAAAATCGCTTTCTTGTCGCCATGTATTGGAAAAGGAGATGAGATATCAGATAAAAGAACAGGTAATAGAGTTGAATACAATGTAACCTATAAGAACCTACTCGAGTATTTTGATAAAAACAGGATAAATTTTGAGAACTGCGAAGAAACCGATTTTGATTCCGAGCTACAAGCTAGCTTGGGAGTATTATTCAGCAGGCCGGGAGGCTTGAGGGAAAATGTGGAGTATTTTGTAGAGAATGCATGGATTCGTCAGATAGAAGGGCCTAAGGAGGTTTATGAATATTTACAGGAGTACAAGCAAACCATTAAATCTAACAAGGAACTTCCTCTGCTGCTGGATGTATTAAACTGCAGTCATGGCTGTAATATTGGCACCGGAACAGTACATAATACCTTAAAAAGAGAGACCACTCTTGACGATATTGACCGAATATTCAATGAAAGAAAGATAAAATCTAAAAGTGCTAAAAAGGGATTAATTCCTAAAAGGTATATAGATACTTTGCATAAATATTTTGATAAGCATCTGGATTGGCATAAATTTGAATGCCGTTATAAGAGCTATAATATGCAGCTTGAGTATCCCACGCCTGATAATCAAGCACTTGAGAAAATATATCTGGAAATGAATAAAACTGATCTGGAGCATCGGAAGGTCAATTGTGCCGCATGCGGTTATCATTCCTGTGAGAAAATGGCTTCGGCAATATATTACAATTTGAATATTCCTCAGAACTGTATAGATTATAACAGGGTAAGCGTTGAAAAAGAAAAACAGCATATTCAGTCTCAACAGGAACAAATGACACTGATGAATGATTTACAGGCTCTGACAGCAAAGCGACTAAAGCAGGCAGAGGGCATTCAGAAGCATGCAAAGGTGGTGCTTGAGTCAATTACACATGTTTCATCAGGCAATGAAGAAAATGCAGAGGCTATACAGAAAATAGCAAATAAAATGAATGAGATAATCACATCAACACAATCCTTGCAGAGTGATATAGATAAAATGGAGAATAAATTAATCTTATTTGGACGGGCAAGTGATGAAATAGTTGGAATCGCTAATCAGACAAATCTACTGGCACTTAATGCTGCCATTGAAGCGGCCCGGGCCGGAGAGGACGGAAAGGGCTTTACAGTGGTAGCTGATGAGGTTAAGAAGCTGGCGGATTTGACAAAGATTACAGCTAATAACACCAAGCATGACCAGCAGGAGATGATCGAATCAGTCAAAAATATATCACAGCTATTTTCTACAGTGCATGAACGACTGTTCACAATGGACTCGGAAATAAATTTGATATCGGCAGCTATACAGGAGATTACAGCAAATAGTGTTGAAATCAGCGAAGCCGCCGCCAGTTTAATTAATGAATCCAATAGCTGATAATTGAATGTTGCTTCAATAGTGTTTGGCAGATTTACACACTATTATTACCATAACTTATAAAAATTTAACATATATTATGTCTAGTTGTTAATGGTATAATATACCTCGCGTGGCAATATATTATTAAATCTAAGAGGTTAATGTTATGGAAAAAAGTCAAACACTATTGGAAAAAACATCCCTTGAGAAATCAGATACTTCTAAAGGTCCTAAATTTCAATTGGCCGGTGCAGACGGACTAAGAGCTATAGCTTGTCTGAGCGTGATATTTCACCACTTCGCACAAAAGCTTGCAATAATCATGCAAACTCCACAGGTTCAGGAGATTCAAGGGCTTTTTTTGTTAGGAAATTCAGGGGTTAGCGTATTCTTTGTACTAAGCGGCTTCCTCCTGTCCTATGCTTTCTGGAAGCAGTATTTAAATGACGGTTCTTATCCAAGCATAAAGCAATACACCATAAGACGTGCTGCTCGTATCGTTCCTGGATACCATGCTTCTTTGCTGCTTTGCACTTTAATTGTTATATTGTTTAATATTTCTAGTCCGCATTTCTTGATCAGATTCATATCAGGATTAACCTTTACTTCAGGCTTTCATTACATAACTTTTTTTCCTAATGAAATAAATAACCC
>JAEZIV010000339.1 GCA_023436515.1 Bacillota bacterium | reverse complement strand
AGAAAAATAATTCTTACTCAATTTATTATTGCGGCAGCCCCGCCCACAATTTCCGAAATTTCCTGAGTTATTGCGGCCTGCCTAGCTCTATTGTAATAGAGATTAAGCTTTTGCAGCATTTCGTCCGCATTCTTTGTTGCACTATCCATAGCTGTCATACGAGCATTCTGTTCACTTGTAAAGGCCTCCACAAAGCAGCCGTACATTATTCCTTTAACATATTTAGGAATAAGTATATCAAGCACGGCACCTTTTGAGGGCTCATACTTTATCTTTTCATCAATCTTAATATCCTCTGCCCGTACATCATCACGCAGGGCGCCGATTTCAAGGGGTAATAGCTTCAGTATTTTGGGTTCTAAGGTTATAGCAGACACCATTTGTGTAAATATTATATAAACCTCATCAACCTGGTCATTATCATAAAGGTCAATTATGATTTCTTCTATTTCTCTTGCCCTGTAAACCGTAGGGTTCTGTACAGCATAATCGAATTCAGTGTGCACATTGAAGTTCTTTTTCAAAAAATACGATCTTCCTGAACTCCCTGCTACCAGCAGCAGTGCATTTTCCTTGTCCTCTCCAATGGCCTGTTCTGCAAGCTTCTTAATATTACTGTTATAGCCCCCGGCCAGACCCTTGTCCCCAGTGAGAATCACATACGCCTTTTTGCCTGCCGGTCTGGCAGCCTTTTTGCCAATATATTTGCTTTCAACATCTCCACTATGTGCAAGAATATCTGCAATAATTTCTCTAACCTTGCTAAAATACGGAAGAGTCTCCTCCAGTTGCTTTCTTGCCTTCTTCAGTTTTGACGCTGATATCAACTTCATGGCTTTAGTTATTTGCCGCATCTGGTTTACACTTTTTATACGCAGCTTAATTTCACGCATATTATTCGCCATATGATAACCCGCCGTTTCTGTCCCACAGCTCGACAAACTATATTCAGCAGTGCCTATCTGCTGTGTGGAATAATAAGCACTTTTACTATTATATACAAAAATGGTTTATTTACTAATTAATATCCTCTATTTATGCAAACTGTCCTTTAAACTCATCAGCAGCAGTTTTCAGCAGTTGCATTATTTCATCACTTATGTCACCTGTTTCTGAAATGCTTTCAAGTATTTTAGAGTATTTATCCTTGATATAAGCGACAAATTCCCGGTTAAACTTTTGAACCTTATTAACAGGTAAATCCATTAGGTATCCTTTAGTAGCGGCATATAAGATAATAACCTGTTCTTCAACCGGAAGGGTAGAATATAACGGCTGCTTTAAGGTTTCAACCAGCCTTTCACCCTGAAGGAGCTTATCTCTGGTAACCTTGTCCAGATCAGAACCGAACTGAGCAAAGGCTTCAAGCTCTCTATATTGTGCAAGATTGATTCTGAGAGGACCTGCGATCTTTCTCATGGCCTTTATCTGTGCCGAGCCACCAACTCTTGATACTGACAAGCCAACGTTAACAGCAGGTCTTATACCTGAGTTAAATAATTCTGATTCAAGATATATCTGACCATCAGTAATTGAAATAACATTTGTCGGGATATACGCCGAAACATCCCCGGCGAGGGTTTCAATAATAGGCAACGCTGTAATTGATCCTCCACCTAATTCATCACTGAGCTTTGCTGCTCTTTCAAGGAGTCTTGAGTGCAAGTAGAATACGTCTCCGGGATATGCTTCTCTTCCGGGTGGTCTCTTAAGCAGCAGAGACATGGCTCTGTAAGCAACAGCATGCTTTGAGAGATCATCGTATATAATCAATACATCCTTATGATATCTGTACATAAATTCCTCTGCGATAGCGCAGCCTGAATATGGTGCCAGATATTGAACAGATGCAGTATCACTCGCTGTTGAGGAAACTACAATTGTGTACTCCATGGCTCCAAATCTTTGGAGGGTGTTAACAATACCTGAAACAGTGGATGCCTTTTGTCCTATTGCAACATATACACAAATAACATCCTTGCCCTTTTGATTGATTATGGTGTCAATAGCAATGGCAGTTTTACCGGTCTGTCTGTCACCAATGATAAGCTCTCTCTGTCCTCTTCCGATGGGAATAAGGGCATCGAGGGCCATAATCCCGGTCTGCAGCGGCTTATTAACACTCTTTCTGTCTATAACACCGGGAGCAGTAAAGTCCACCGGTCTGTACTTATCCGTTATAATGTCTCCCTTTCCGTCGAGGGGTTTTCCCAATGGGTTAACAACCCTGCCTATAAGGGAATATCCTACAGGAACCTGAACAGTATTTCCTGTTCTTTTAACGGCTGAACCCTCTTTTATCTCCCTGTCGTCACCTAAGATAACGCAACCGACGTTATCCTCCTCAAGGTTAAGTGCCATACCGTATACATTATTATCAAATTGTAATAGCTCACCCGACATACATGACTGTAAGCCGTATATTCTTGCAATTCCATCCCCTGACTGCAGTACATAGCCTACATCATCAGTTTTAACAGCAGCTCCGAAATTTTCAATTTGCTGCTTAATAATTGAGCTAATTTCTTCTGGTCTAAGACTCATCCTTTTTCTCACCCCATATGCTCTGATACCGGCTGTTTAAGAACAGTTTACCTAAACGGTCCCTATATATTAACCAGTTCATTTAATGATTGAATTCTTCCCTTTACACTTCCGTCATAGACCTTGTCGCCAACAATCACCTTTATTCCCCCGATTATTGATGGATCTATAATTTCAGTAATTTTTACTTCATTGGAACTATACTTTTTACCAAACTTCTCTTTTAAGCTATTTATCTGGCTCTCCTCAAGAGGTGCAATGGTTATGACCTTCATATCCAGAGCATTAGCCAGCTGATCAGCCAGGATTTCAAACTGATTATGAATACCAGGAAGCTCATTGATCCTCTTTTTTTCTATAAGCAACAAAAGAAAGTTCAACATGCTGTCACTGATTTTACCTGAAAAAACATTTCTGACCACCATTTGCTTGTTGTTGACCTTAATTCTTGGATCTAGAAGGAATTCTCTAAATTCCACATCAGAATTATATAAATCATTCAGCTGTCCAAATTCACTCCGTGCTGTTCTGATATCGTGCATGGAGACATCCAGCAGCGCCTGAGCGTACCTTTTATCTACAAGTGGCATTAAGCAGCACCTGCCTCATCTATAAATTTATCATCTATACTCTTATTTGCATCGGTATCCATATTTACCTGAACCACCTTGGTAGCGGCTGTAAGAGCAAGTGCGGCAATATGCTGTCGTACCTGACGAAGCATCTCTGCCCTCTCACGTTCAACATCCTGACGACCCTTTTCAACTATTGCCATGGCATCTTTTCTAGCTGCAGCA
>JAEZIV010000242.1 GCA_023436515.1 Bacillota bacterium | reverse complement strand
GTATAAGCACTAAGGGGCTTGCTTTAGATCTTAAAACCGCCCCCATAGGTTAGACCTGAAAAGCTAACCTGTGGGAGGCGGTTTTTTGCAACAATGTCACGATTTCTTATCCACTGAAAGACCATCTCCATAAGCTGCCTGACTGAAAATATTTTCCGCTTCAACCAGTGGTATTCCCAAAATATTTATTTTTTCTATAACACTCTCCCCTACTTTGCTGTTGCTGCACTCGAAGAGATACCTTATAGCCTGTGGTTTAAAACCCAACAATCTTGCTGCAACCATATCTGCTGATACCGGGTCGCAGCCTGCCACAACTAGGCCTGTGTGCCGGGCAATTCCCTTTGAGGGGCCTGTTCCGATCATCGCAGGGCTGGCACTTATTATTGAGAGATCAATGGGAATTTGCTCGGCCATTGCTCTTATGAAGCCATGGAGCTCAGTATGAATTCCGAGCTGCTTCTTAGGCTGCCCATGCTCATCCGTCGGAGGCCACCCCAGTGCAATGTTCTTTATTGCCGCGGACATTGTGGCCTCCTCATGCTGTTTGAGCTGTGTAAAGGATACCAGTATAGTTAATTCTTCAAACAGCCTATTCAGGTTTGTTGCAGGAACCACAGGATGGTTCAGATTAATCCTTATAAAGGGCCCATGATTTAAATCAACAAACTCCACACCTTCCTCAGAAATAACCTTTCCAAAGCCAACAGCATCCATCACAGCCTTTGTTTCCCCATCAGCAGTTCCGGTGGCAACAACAATCCTTTTAGGATTTTTGTCCTTAAACAATCGAATAATCTGCCTCAAGCTCTCCGGTCCTACAACGACGGCAGAATCAGGCTGCCTTTTATTCACCCAGTTAGGGGTTATCACCACCACATCATTACTGTTTACAGCAGAAGTAATCTGCAGTAAATCCAGAGCTTGCTTTATAGCCGCTGCTTCATCATTATTATGGGTAATGGCCACATTCGAATTTTGCCACCTTCTTTGCCTCATATTTCCTCCAATTATTTCGTCTTTTGGTTTTATTGTTCCCAATTGTGAGAAAATAACACATTTCCGAGAGGCGTCTTACTTGACCTTATATACCATTCACAAACAGCCTTACCATTTGACTTTAGATCTTATAAATGGGATAATATCCTTGTCTTTACATATTCAATATAATTATACTTTTGGTTTAATTTTAATATTGTAAAAGGAAATTTATCATGTTCAAGCTGAACTCCATTTATAGACCCATCACCGCTCAGCCCTTTTTACTCGATGAAAATTATATTGAGATATCGCCATGTGCTGAATTAAAGCCCTATGTCTGTTGTTTTTGGGGTACACCTCAGCAATATACAGGCTTGTCCGATAAGCTCCCCAGGCAAAGACTGGTCATTCCCGATACCTGTATGGATATAATCATTAGCATAGACGAAGGCTTAAAAAGAATTGAAATCCTTTTTGCAGGAATAAGCGACAATTCCTTTACAGATGTTCAGACGGCTGCCAAAAACACCGTTTCCCGCATTGCCGTCAGGTTATACAGCTGGGCTGTACCTCTGTTTTCGGATCGATCCATGAAGGCTTCTCTCAACTCCTTTACGGGAGCCGATGAGTTTTTTAATAACATAACTCGAGACTTAAAGGATGCTTTAATTATTAATTCCTCAATGAAGGCAAGAGTAAAATTATTGGAACATTATCTGCTCAAAAGGCTTAATATAAATAAGCAAAAATGTAGTGTAATGAATGCAGTATATAGGATGTTGGACTCCCAGGGTACTGCAAGCATATCTGAGCTTTGCGGCTATAGCACAATCAGCTCAAGGCAGCTTGAAAGACTCTTCTCAGAATACATCGGTGTATCTCCTAAAAGGTTTTCAAGCCTTGTTCGATATCAGTCTCTCTGGAAGGATATCTTATTTGATAAAAGCCTCAGTATTCTTGATTGTGTTCATAAGTATGAATATTCTGATCAATCCCACTTGATTAATGATTTTAAAAGATTCCACACCCTTACCCCTATAGAAGCCCGAGTGTTAGCTTATGAAGGCTTATGATGTCGCCTTTTTACAATACGACTTAGAATCTATAGTGTAAAATTTTATACGAGGTGATCAGATGAAGATATTAACTAAAGACGATTTTAATCAAGTCAGATTATGGATGTATCGAAATGCAAGGCAGCTGGAGTTGGCCCTATGGCAATACTATTTTGAAAATGGCAGTAAGGAAGCTGTACTATCGGCCCTATCCATTTACCGGAATGAAGACGGAGGCTTTGGACATGCTCTTGAACCTGACAGCTGGAATCCCGGGTCTTCCCCGTATACAACTTTATTTGCCATAAAGGTATTAGCGGGAATAGAGTTTTTTGACAAGGAGCACCCAATTTTACGAGGAATACTCAGCTTTTTAAACAGCAATATTTATTGTTCTGAGGAGGGTTGGTACTTCAATATCCCATCAAATGATAACTATGCTCATGCTCCCTAGTGGACTTATAATCCGGAGTCACATTCTATTGAAGGAATAGGCTTAACTGCAGAAATTTCATGCTTTTTATTGACTAATACTGAGAAAAACTCAGCAATATACAACAAGGCTATGAAGTTTAGCAAGGCTATTCTTAATAGGCTGAAGGAAAGGGACTATTTTGGAGACATGGGGCTGGGAGGGTATTGTGTTCTATTAGAAGCTGTTAAGCATACAGAACTGGGAGCATTTTATGAATACCGTCAGCTGTCAGAGCAGATACGCCTGCATGTTAATAAAGCAATTGAAAGAGATATAACGAAATGGCCTTATTATACACGCAGACCATCAAATTATATCCGAACTGCAGATAGCATTTTTTATAAGGACAATGAGGATATCTTACAGGTCGAGCTGGATTACATAATTGACACAAGACCCAAGGCTTCGGTTTGGGGCATAACCTGGAGCTGGTTTGAAAATAACGATATATATCCAAAGGAATTTGCTATTAGTGAAAACTGGTGGAAAGCTATAGGTGCTATTGAAACAATGAAATTATTGAGAGCTTTCAATAGATTGGAGGGTTAAATATAATGCTAAGAGCATTCATGCAAATCTATGTAAAAAACAGTGCCGAGGCTGTTGAATTCTACAAAAAGGCTTTTGATGCAACTCTGGGTTTTAATGAAAAGCAGCCCGATGGTACATATTTACACTGTGAGCTTGACATAAATGGCTATGTTATAGCTATTGGAGAGGACCAGGACGGGAGCAATGTCAGGGTAACGGGAAACACCATGCAGTTCTGTCTTCATTTTGGGGAAGGAAAAGAGGATAAGGTAAGAAAGGCATATGAGGTTCTGAAGGAAGATGGGAAAATCAATTTTCCTTTAGGACAGTGTATGTTCAGCCCTTCCATGACAGATATTATAGACCGCTACGGTGTCCGATGGTGCATTTTTGTGTAATTGATACATGAAAGTGTAATAGTTATCGAAATGCTGGGATTTAGTAAAAACAGCGATTATAAAGGCAG
The DNA here is from genome assembly GCA_023436515.1 of Bacillota bacterium. Classification (GTDB taxonomy): domain Bacteria; phylum Bacillota; class Clostridia; order Acetivibrionales; family DSM-1351; genus Ruminiclostridium. Next base: position 753 of record JAEZIV010000242.1, on the reverse strand, counting down.
CAAGTAATTACTACTGCTGCCTTTTGTAGTTCGTACATAAAAAACTTATCACTATATATTACCGAAGTCATTTGCCCTTACCTCTCCTGTTTCAAGAGCCAGGAGATAATCTCCCCATTTCGACGCCCAAGCTCGCAAATCTCCCACCTCAAGAGGTGTAGGGACTTTTGACTCAGTATGCTCGGCTATTTTTTTTGCCAGATTCCTATATACACCTGCCTGCTGGGAATTTGGAGCCGCTTCAATTGTTGTTTTCCCCTGAAGCTCACTTTGAGTAACGGTAACCGATCTTGGTACATATTCTACTACCTGAGTATTTGTCTGCTTAACAAAATCATCAATGATTTCCTTTGCATAGGGTGCATTTATGGAATTTGCTATAACCCCACCCAACAATGCTCCACCGGAATTAGAATACTTCTGTATCCCTTTAAACAAGTTATTTGCAGCATAAACTGCCATGAAATCAGCAGAGGAAACAGTAAAGACATGCTCAGCAATCCCCTCGCGAATAGGCACTGCAAAGCCACCGCACACCACATCACCAAGTACATCATATATAACATAATCCAAATCCAGCTCTTCAAAAGCCTTCTGCTGTTTAAAAAGCTGCACTGCGGTAATAATTCCCCTTCCTGCACAGCCAACTCCGGGAGCAGGTCCACCGGCCTCAACACAGTATATACCGTTAAACCCTTCAAATATAACATCCCTTGCCTTGACAACATTCTTTTCTCTTAATGTGTCAAGGAC
>JAEZIV010000217.1 GCA_023436515.1 Bacillota bacterium | reverse complement strand
CAAGAATCAGCTCTCTATGGGAAACAGTGTAGCTTGTGCCATTAATGTAGACAGTACAGCTACCCTTTCGTGGGAAAACCATTTCAAAATGATTATGCCAATGGGGGAGGGTATTTGTACCGTTTATTAAGAAACAGTTAAAGGGGAAGCCTGTGTCATCAAATTTAATATGTTCATAGTTATCAGCATTTGTATATTCCATAACGTCACCTAATTATGTTCAAATAAGACAGAAAATTGTATTGAAATAATGTTTTTTAATACTTTTTATAATAATACAATGATAATATCATACACAAAAATAAAGGTCAAAGGAGATTTGCATATGTTAAAGGTGATTGGCCCGAAACTTGCAAAGGTTATCGGATTTAGAAAGCATGAAGGGTTCATTGTTCTTGAGACTGAAAATGGACTTATAAAGGTTGAACCTGTCAATTCCAACATACTCAGGATTGTATATACGCTGGAATCTGAATTCTCAGCAATTGCTGGCTTAGGCTTAGTACCCCGGGACAGTTTTACCGATTGGCAAATTTTTGAGGATCTGAACATAATAAGGCTGAAGACAGCCGAACTGGAGCTATGTATAGAAAAGGCAGACAGTCGTATGACTTACTACGATAAATCCGGGAAGCGATTAGCAGGAGAGCCTGAAAGATTTGGCAAGGAATTGATTCCTTTTGACTCCTTTAAAACCATTTTGGATGAAACAGCAGTAGTAGATAAGATAGTTACTCCCGACGGGATAAAGGAAGTGGTACATGATGCGAAAAAGCAATATGACCGGCAGCTTTACCATACAAGACTTCGCTTTGAATGGGAGGAGGGGGAAGCCTTATATGGAATGGGACAGAACGAGGAGGGCTGTCTCAATCTGAGGGGAACCAGAAAGTATATTCACCAGGCCAATATGAAAATAGCAATGCCATTTTTTATGTCCACCAATGGTTATGGAATATTGATGGATACCTATGCTCCTATAGTGTTTAATGATAATTCCTTCGGATCATATATATATAGCGAAGCCTCAACTGAGCTGGATTACTACTTTATTCACGGAACAACCTTTGATGATATTATCGGTGGTTACCGTCAACTGACCGGAAGGGCTGCAATGCTACCCCTCTGGGCATTTGGATTTATACAGTCACAGGAAAGGTTTGAAACTCAGCAGGAAATTTTGGATACTGTGAAGCACTATCGTGAGCTTGGTGTGCCCCTGGATTGCGTCGTACTTGATTGGCAATCCTGGGAAGACGGCATGTGGGGGCAGAAAACCTTTGATACCAAGCGGTTCCCTGACGCAAAGGCCATGACAGATCAACTCCATGAGCTGGGTGCAAATCTAATGATATCTATCTGGCCAAACATGACCGAGAGCTGTGACAACCACAAGGAAATGAAGGCAAACAATCGATTGTTCCAGCAATCAGAAATATATAATGCTTTTGATGAAGAAGCTGGAAAGCTGTACTGGAAGCAAGCTCAGGAGGGCCTGTTCTCAAAGGGCGTTGACGCCTGGTGGTGTGATTCCAGTGAACCCTTTACGCCTGAATGGAACAACCCGGTAAGGCCGGAGCCTGATCAGAATATGATTGCCTTCCATAATACATGCAGAACCTATATGGAGGAGATTTATACAAATGCGTACCCACTAATGCATGCAAAGGTTATGTATGAGGGGCAAAGGGATACTGATGAGGGCAAAAGGGTAGTTAACCTCACAAGAAGCGGCTACACTGGTGTGCAAAAATATGGAACAATCCTGTGGTCCGGTGATATATGTGCAAAGTGGTCCACCTTCAAAAACCAGATTGCTGAGGGCTTAAGTCTTTGTGCATCAGGCTTACCCTACTGGACGGTAGATATTGGGGCGTTTTTTGTAAAGAAAGGGCACATGTGGTTCTGGGATGGAGACTACAACAAGGGCTGTGAAGACCTTGGTTATAGGGAGCTTTATACAAGATGGTATCAATTTGGTGCATTTTTGCCGGTCTTCAGATCACATGGAACAGATTGCAGAAGGGAAATATGGAATTTCGGCAAGAAGGGTGAAATGTTTTATGATGTAATAGAGAAATTCACTCATCTCAGATATAGTTTAATGCCCTATATATATTCCCTTGCAGGAATGGTAACCCAGAATAACGGTACAATATTCAGAGTACTTGCCTTTGACTTCAGAGAGGACAAAAAGGTATATAATATTGAGGATCAATATATGTTCGGCCCGTCTATCATGGTGTGTCCGGTAATAGAGCCCATGTATTACGGAGTTGACAGCAGTCCAATTGAAGGAGCCTCAAGAACAAGGAAAGTATATCTGCCAGAGGGAGCTGATTGGTATGATTTCTGGACAGAACAACGTTATACAGGCGGGCAGACCATAGAGGCCGATGCTCAAATAGATAAGCTTCCGGTATTTGTTAAGGCAGGTTCAATAATACCTATGACCGGAGCTATACAGCATACCGGTCAAATGAAGGACGATTCCTTTATACTTACGGTATACTCCGGTTCAGACTGCAGCTTTACATTATATCAGGATGAGCGCAACGGATACGGATATGAGGAGGGTGCTTTTGCAACTACTCTGATAAGCTGGTCGGACAGTGAAGAAAGGCTTACTGTTCATGAAAGACAGGGCTCGTATCCTAACATGCCGAAGGAAGTTTCCTTTACGAAAAAAATAATAAAATAACAATTTAGTTTAGGGAGGGCATACTCAAGAAAGTGTGGTATGCCCCCTTTCTCATAGGTTAAAGTAATTTTATCTCAATATTGTGAAGAATACTTAAAAAAGGTATTCTTATTATAAAAAAGCTTTTGAGGAGTAAAAAATGATTAATAGTAAGGTTACACAAAAAGGCAGCATTCTAATTTATACCAGAACTCCTGTTAACGGCGAGTATTCAAGTCATCTGGCCAACAGTGCACACTTTGCTTATAGCTTTGATGGGAAACACTTCCTGCCGCTAAATCAAAATTATGGGATACTATATTCGAAAGCTACAGTTGGATTCAGGAATTCCTTAAATGAAAAGGGATTGACTAAACCCTATTTATTCAATACAGCCAATGGGCATTTCGGTATTATTGCCGTAAAGACTAATGCTGATGGCACTTATGATGAGGAGAGTAAAGGAAAACTGCTGCTATGGACTTCAGAGGATTTAATCTGTTTCAGAGAGCATGGGTCTATAGATTTGCAGAAGGATGCATTTGTACAGGAAGCTGTATGCAGCTATGATTCTGACAATGGCCTATATGATATTAAATGGCGGGATTGTGAAGGAAATCTTTATTTAAACAGCCTGCCAGATCTCAATAATATCCAAAATATATCCTCCGCAAAAACCGGAAAGGAGTTCAATTATGCTTCATCAGTCCAGGGACCAGAAGGAGCTGTCAATGGAAATATACTGCCGGTAGACAGATGGTTTGGAGATAAGCTTCTCTTAAAGTGGTCTCCTCTTAAAAACATAGAGGTTAGGGTTCCTGAGATAATAAAGGCATCCTCTGTAGAGGATGTAAATGCTGTTGCTGCTACGGCAGTATACTCTGATGGCTCAACCTCTGCAAAAAAGGTTAAATGGGATACAGCAAAAATAGCTTTTGATAAGCCCGGGATATATGAGGTTAAGGGAACGGTTTTTCAGGAGAATTATAGTTTCCCGTTGGCTGCAGGTTATGCCGATCCGGATGTTCTTCTGTGGAGGGATAAGTATTATTTTATAGCTACAAATGACAACCTTGATCAGATTGGCCTGTACGTTCGTGAAGCAGATACAGTCAATGGACTATTTGAAGATCAAAATAAAGAGTATTTAATTCTTGACAAAAATGAAGAAAAGGGATTTGTACAAACCTTCTGGGCACCGGAATTTCACATAATAGGGGATGAATTATACATTTTATTTGCCGTAGGCGGCAAAAAATGGGGGCCTCAAGCTCATATTATGAAGTTAAAAGCAAATGGTAGAGTAATAGACCCGGACAGTTGGGAAGAGCCTGTGCGAGTATGCAAAATGGATGGCAGCTATCTGACAACCGAAGGAATAACCCTTGATATGACTTATTTGAAAGTTGATGAAATATCATATTTAGTATGGTCATATAGAATTTGGACGGGAGATGCCTGGAGTTCCTCCGACTCGGGTTCAATGCTCTACATTGCAACAATTGATCCAAAAGAGCCATGGAAACTTACAAGTGAACCTGTACTTCTTTCAAGACCGCTTTTGGGCTGGGAGAATAATGAAAGCACAATAAATAATGAGGGACCTTATGCCATTGTTACTGATGAACATGTGTATCTGACATATTCCGGGGGCGCAGCCGGTGGTTATACTTACGTTCTTGGGCTTTTAACAATCAGAAGAGATCAAGATTTGCTTGACCCGAAAAACTGGACAAAAAGCAGTGCGCCTGTGTTGTCATATTATTCTGTCGAAGGCGAGTATGGTCCGGGACATAATTCATTTTATATGGATGAGTATGGAAACCTCATGATAGTGTACCATGCCCAGGACGCCCTTAAGAGCACTCTCAGATGTACAGGTATAAGACGAGTACATTTTAATATTGAAGGGAAACCCGTTTTTGATATGTCCTATGAGAGAGATCTGAACCCTGAACTGGTAAAGGTGACTTTACAGGTGATGGTTCAATAAGGGCCGATTACTAATAAAACTTTCGATAGTCCTTAGGAGAAACCTTAATATACTTCTTAAACTCACGGTTATAATGACTTATATTATTAAAGCCGCATAAAGTTGCTATTTCAGCAACTTTTTTTGTGGAATGCCTTAGATAGTCACAGCTCTTAATAATTCTATGGCGGTTCAGATAACTGAAGGGTGTAAAACCGAGCAGCTGTTTGAACAGTCTGCAGAACTGTCCCTCACTTAGATTTGCTAATGCTGCCAGCTGCTCCAGAGTAATACACTCACCATAAGAG
>JAEZIV010000133.1 GCA_023436515.1 Bacillota bacterium | reverse complement strand
CTTTAGTTTCCGCGGGTATTCTTGGGTTTATTTCTACATGGAATGCTTATTTACCTCCATTAATTTACTTGGTTGATAAATCAAAGTATACTGTTTCCCTTGGGATTAGATTTTGGCTGGTAGATGACGCAAGAGAATATAATTTAGTTATGACGGCTGCAGCCAGTGCCATTGTCCCTGTAGTTATTTTAGTAGTATTCTGCCAAAAGTATTTTGTCGAAGGTATTGCAATGGCTGGCATGAAAGAGTAAGAAAGAAAATCCCAGAGGTGATAAAGATGAAGTTTTCTGTAAGTAACCTGAGCTTTACAGGCGGGAAAATAAAATGGATGCAGGATATGCCCTCTGAGCTTGGAATAGAAGTATTTTATGAATGGGGGAGCCGGGATTACTGGAATAACATCCTTCCATGTCTATTAGAGGGAAGGTCAGGTGGATTCAGTATTCACGGTCCTATGATGTTTGATGACGTTTCTATACCCTGTGATGAACGTATATTATTTGAGCACATGAAAGCACCGTTTGATATATATCATAAGTTTCATGCTGAGTTTTACGTTGTACATACTAACGCTGGAATGAGATATGAAGCTAATCCGATAATAGAAGAGGAAAATAGAAAGCGCGCTTTGGAAAGAATCAATAGATTCAATGATATCTGCATGAGAGAAGGTGTGCGCCTGGCAGTAGAAAACATAGGGTGGAATGCAGAAAAGCGCTTTTTATTTAATCATACACAATTTTTGAATCTTTTTAGACAAGTCCCGGAAATTAGCTGCCTGATAGATATAGGTCATACTTTACTGTCTGACTTAAGTATTACTGAGCTTCAAAAAGAGCTGAAAGATAGAATAATTGCTTACCATATTCATGACAATGATGGACTAAAAGATCTGCACTTGCCTGTAGGTGAGGGGAGTTTTGACTGGAAGGGATTTATGGATAACGTTCAGAAGCATACTCCTGACGCTATACTGGTACTGGAATATGCCGACGTAGCAAATCCAAAGAGATATTGTGAAGACAGTATTTATCTCAGAAACCTATGTGCGGAACTGTGAACATCTCAAAAGAAGGAGTTGTTTTAAATGAATGAAACATCCTGGCTTGGACTTGAAGGAAAAACTGTTATTGTAACAGGAGGAGCTTCGGGTATCGGCTATGCAATTGCGAAGGAACTTTTACATGATGGTGCAAATGTGGTTGTGTGTGATAAAAATCCAGATGCACCGGAATTTGATTTGGAGAATAAACGCTATTTATATGTGGAAACTGATGTTACAAATGCGGACAGCGTTAAACATATGATTGAACAAGCGAAAAAATCCTTTGGTAGTATTGACGGAATTGTAAACAATGCTGGTATTAATATCCCACGTTTATTGATTGATAAAGAGAATAAGTACGAGCTCGACGAGGTAATCTGGGATAAGGTAATGAATGTAAACGTAAAGGGAGTTTTTCTTTGTGCGCAGGCTGTTGCACGAGAGATTGAGAAAAATGGAAATGGAGTCATTGTTAACATTTCCTCAGAATGCGGACTGGAAGGTTCTGAAGGACAGAGTGTATACGCTGCTTCAAAAAATGCAGTGAATGCACTGACACGGTCATGGGCTAAGGAACTAGGTAAGAAAGGGATACGTGTGGTTGGCGTAGCGCCGGGTATTCTGGAAGCGACGGCGTTGCGCTCAGAATCCTATGAAACAGCGCTGGCTTATACGAGAGGGATTTCAATTGAGAAGCTTCGCGCCGGGTATTTAGAAACCAGTTCGATTCCTATTGGACGTAGTGGGAAGCTAGAAGAAGTAGCAAGCGTGGTAGCCTTCCTCGTGAGTGAACGGGCGAGTTATGTCCATGGAGTGACTATCAATGTATCCGGGGGAAAGACCCGAGGCTAAAACGGACCCGAAGGTCGTTGGTTCAAGTCCTATAAGCGCAATCATGAGAAGCCACTTATTCGTAAGGATGAGCGGCTTCTTCAGTTATGGGCTTTAGCCTATTGAGTATGTTAGTGTTTCTCGGCAATTCAAAAGGTTCCGGGGACACAGAAGAATGGCCGATGAGTGTTGCGCATTGGAGTTTCAGAAACGGGTAGTTACAGAGGGGTGAATAATAAGAGCCGTATGAAAGGAGACTTTCACGTACGGTTCTGTGAGAAGTTTGGGGTGAAAATCCTCTTACTTACTCGACTGGAAGGTCAGCTACTAAAATAAAGAGTAGTCTCCTACCGATTGCAAAAACATGTTTTTTGAAAAAAATCATAAAAACTCGTCTCTGGTTAATGCTTAGCTTCTTAACCAAAGACGAGTTTTTTATGTGCATCCACGAAATTTTTTACGGCAACGAAGCATAGGCTTTGCTGTCCTATTGCCCATGCCAGTGTCTGCTGACAGCGGAAAATATTCCTATTTATGTTCTGGGTCTTTTTGTATAAGTGATTTTACGCTGTCTCTAATGGTCATGTGAGGTGGATAGATTATTTTAACACTTTCAGTTTTTTCGCTTGATAATCTTTTAATTAAAGTATTTGCTGCTGTTTCACCAAGCGGATACGCATCTTAACTGACGGTTGTCAAGCGGACTTTTCCATCAGCAGAGAAGGGTGAATCGTCAAAGCATATAATGCTTAAATCATCAGGAACATGGAAGCCATTATCAATCAGACAATTTATTAATCCGAATGTCATTGGTTCGTTACATGAAAATACAGCGGTATACTCGCGTATATTATCGCAAAGGCTCATCCCGATTTTATAGCCACTTTCTCTAGTTAAATCTCCATAATATATATCATTCTCCCCAACATTAAGTTCGGAATCAGCCATTGCGTCTAGAAATCCTCGCATACGATCTTGGGTAGCGGTAGAATCTGAGGGGCCTGCAATATGTGCGATTTTTTTATGCCCATTCTTTATAAGATAGTTTGTTGCCAGGTAACCACCTCGATGATTATCGATGCAAACCACATCTAAATCCATTGATCGAATATAACGGTTGACCAAAACCACAGGAATTGTGATTTCCTTCAATAGTTGTACAAAACTGCTTCTTTCTACCGCAGTAATCATGATAATACCGACGAAATTATTTTCATTTGCATGACGAATATATTTTTCCTCAATTGAAGCATCAAATCCACTGTTGCATAAAACAGCAAACATATCATAATTTACTAGAACATCACAGATACCTTTTAATATAGAGACATAAAAGGAACTGGTAACATCACCTACAACAATCAAAACAAACTTATTTGTTTTCTTACAAGCATTGAGTGATAATGTATCAAGTGGATAACCCAATTCTTCCATTGCCTTTATTACTTTTTCTCGCATAGCAGGCTTGACATATGAGCTGCCATTGAAAATTCGCGAAACAGTGGAAAATGACACATTTGCTTGTTGTGCAATTTTTCTCTGGTTTATTTTCATCTATATTCCTCCAGTTGAAATCTCATTTATTATATATGAAATCACATGATGTATTCAAGTGTAAAATGAAACAAATTTCTGAAATATTATTTGATCTTTTTGTTGAGAGATGTTTGTTTGTTAATACCGAAAAGCCAGATCCTTTCAACTTCATGAAAATGATAATGCAGAAAAACTGAGTAATTAAATGCTCGAATAAAAGCCCTCTTAGTTATGAAATTCATTTCAATCATTACTGTTTAAAGACTGATTATTAGCATGATATAACTCTTTTGCTATGTATTACTAATATTAGTATACATTAAAACTGGCTGTTATTCTAGTACTTAAAGTTTCTTTAATTGCTTTTTCTTAATGAAATCGAGAGCTGCTGCGGGTTAGAGACAGCCATTGATACAAGGTTAACACATTGTGAATAAGCAACTCCTGTATTGGAGTAAGCTGATGGATTGGAGGCTGACCGTGTGCTGGTAATACTACTTATGAAATTAATTTCATAGAAAAATTAAGTAATTTCACAGAAACTATTGTTTGTTTCTTGGACGTGTGATACAATCGTTAATGTAATGATACCTATATATACTAATTCAATGCGCATGAATCGGTAAATTTAAATGCTAATATGGAGGTGATCATTTGAAATGGGAAAGAATAAGAGAGGCTTTGTCGGGAGGGGCTTCAGCAATAGGCGTCCATTGTGCCAACGTGGAATCACAGTTTTATGAAATGTGTGGGATCTTAGGATATGATTATGTTTGGATTGATGGCGAACATTCCAGCATATCAAATTCTGTTATCAGCAACGCAATAATAGCTACAAATGCAGGGGGATGTGCCGCCTTTGTAAGGGCCAGAGCCAACGATCCTATTATTATCAAACCGATCTTGGAAATGGGACCGGATGGAATTATTATCCCAATGGTCAACAGTGCTCAAGAAGCGGAGAAGGCTGTAGCAGCATGCCGATATCCCCCACGAGGAATCCGCGGGTTTGGACCTTTACGTGCAATTCGTTATGGAGAAATTCCACTTGATACTTATGTAAGTGAAATTAGTGATGAAATTTTAAAAATAATACAGATCGAACATAAGAAAGGCGTTGACAATCTCGACGAAATCCTTGTAGTTGATGGGATTGATGTTGTGATTTGTGGTCCAATGGATCTTTCTGCTTCAGTTGGAAAACTCGGACAACTTAAAGACCCAGAGGTTGTGGATTTAATGAAACAAATTCTGCAAAAATGTAAGGCTGCTGGGAAGCCCTGTGGGATCTCAATAGATAATATTGAGCTTGCTAAATTCTGGATTGAAAACGGAGCTTCATTTGTTTCAGTGGGTAACCCATATAACTATTTCAGCACTTACAGCAAGATGGTATTACCACAGCTGCGAGGATGACTAAGTAATAATTATTGAGTTAAGTAGTACAATTGAAAATCAAGGGATGAAGATACTTAAAGTTAATTTTAACATTTGGAGGTACAAAATGAAAAAACTAGCCGTTCTTATTGTAAGCGCAATACTCGTAGTTTCTACTCTCGGTGGATGCTCAGGACAAAATACTGCAACGCAGGCTTCAGAAACCCAAACTAATGTGTCACAGGCTTCAGAAGCCCAAACAGATACTCCTAAGACAATCACCTTTTGGCACACATGGGGGGCTGCCAACCACCCGAATAAACCACTTATTGATTATGCGGTAGAGAAGGTTGAGAAAAAATATGGCATTAAAGTTGAACAAGATTCTATGGAATTTGAAGCCTATAAAATGAAGCTTTCAACCGCATTGGCTGCAAACGAAGGACCTGATATAATCCGTGGATGGTCACTTGGATATATGAAACCACTTGTTGAAGGTAAAAAACTGTTAGCGCTCAATGACTACTTAACTGATGATTTTAAGGCGAAAATGCTTAAAGGTGCTACAGACAATATGACGTTTGATGGAGTGACTTATGGTTTGCCCGTCTGCACTATAGCCTATGGATTATATATAAATAAACCATTGTTTGATAATGCAGGACTAGAACTTCCTGATACATGGGACAAGCTTATTACCGCTGTAAAGTATTTCCGTTCCAAAGGAGTTACTCCAATGGCACTTGGAGGTAAAACCCTAACTACGACCTCTTTATATTATGATGCGATTGAATTGAGAGCAGTCGGGACTGAAAAATTTACTAATACACTTAAGAAGAATAGCGATTATTCTGATCCTGCATTCATGACAGCCGTATCCAAGTTTAGGGAACTAGTGGATTTGGGAGCGTTCTCTGATGCAGCAGTAGGTATGTCGAGAGATGAGTGTGAAATAGATGTATTTAATGGTAAAACCCCAATGTATTTTTCGGGCAATTGGGTGGCAGCACAGTATTATATGGACTCAAGCTCTGTAAATCCTGATGATATTGTTATTATGCCTATGCCAGCGTGGGATGGAGCAGCTGCTGATAGTAAACAAATTACCGGAGCTATAGGTGATGCTTTTTACGCAAATGCTTCAACCAAATATCCAGAGTTTATGGCAAATGTGCTACAGGATATGTGTCTTGGAATTTCTGAAGGGTATTATAAATTTGGAAATGGGATTCCTACATATAAGGTGGAAGGAATAACTGCGCCTGATATGCCACTGTTCGTAAAATTCAACGAGTATGTGCAGAGTGCGGAGTCTATTACAACTACTCCTGAATTTGAGTATTCAGGGGATGATTTACAGCAATACTACCAGTACTTGCAAGAGCTTTTAATTAATCAATTAAGTCCGGAACAGTTTATTGAAAACATGAACAAGATCAGTTCTAATAAATAGTCCTTCTGTTCATAAAAAATATTAAGACTCGGGGGTATCAGATGGATAAATTGTTAAGAGATAAAAAGGCTATTATAGTCTTTTTATTACCAGCCAGTATATTATTTCTTGTATGTATTATTGTTCCTATAATTATATCAGGTGGAATTAGCCTTACGGATTGGAATGGGATGTCCTCGCCGAAATTCGTTGGCCTTAAGAATTTTGAACGTCTGATGTCACCGAGTGAAG
>JAEZIV010000113.1 GCA_023436515.1 Bacillota bacterium | reverse complement strand
CTGTTTAGCACTATACCCTTCTTTTTAGCTGTATCAATAAAGCTGTTAAGCCTTTCGTTCTGATTGCTGTCTCCCTCGTCAGAGGTCATAACCAGGAGGTCAAGGACCTTCTGATCCTCCCCCTTTTCCTTTAGTACCTTGATTAAAGCATCTCCGCAGGCATCTCCGGCCATATAGTTATTGGTACCGCAATAGAACAGTCTGCTGCTAAAAGGGCAGTCAGAATCAAAGGTTGCAACCTTAATGCCTGCTTCAACAGCCCTATCTATAACAGGCCTCATCCTGTTGGGGTCAATGCAGCTTATAACTATACCGTCCACCTGTCTTCTGATCAGGCTCTCCACAATGGCCTCCTGCTCGATGGCGTTGGTCTGCATAGAGCCCAGCCATTCCACCTTAATGCCCAATTCCCGCCCCACCCGTTCACCCTCCTCCTTGGCATCAAGAAAAACGGGATTATCCAGGGAGTTGGGAACCATGGCTATGATAGTATCTTTACTCTTTTTAATTATAGGTGCTGCTTTTATGGTATTATCCGGTTCCAGCACAGTTGTGGTACTGTCGGGTGCTTGTCCGGAACAGCCGGATAGGGCAAGAAGTATAAGGTTTGCGGCAAGCAGCAAATTAATCCCTCTCAAAATAATTCTTTTAACCATTCGCAAATAACCTCCATCAGACATTCAGCAATTGGAAATACACACTATTTACGTTTTATCATTCTAAGCAAGGGAATACTTTTTAATTATAGCAAATTTTCGGTGTTAAGTTGTCCTTTTGTAAATAAATTTCTTAAGGGTATCACAGCGGTGTTCAAATTCCAAAAAATAAAAAGGTTTCGCTCTGTATTTCTCATTACAGCACGAAACCTTTTATTAAATATATCAGATTATTTGTTACTTTGACTTGGTTTTTGAGAACACATCAAAGGCTACTGCTATAAGCAGAACGAGACCTTTAACTGTCATTTGCATATCACTGCCTACTCCCATAATAGACATTCCGTTATTAAGTACACCCATAACAAGAGCTCCTATGACAGCACCTACAACTGTACCAACACCACCGTAAGCAGATGCTCCTCCTATAAAGCAGGCGGCAATGGCATCAAGCTCGAAGTTCATGCCTGCCTGGGGTGATGCTGCATTAAGACGGGAAGTAAAGCAAATACCAGCCATGGCTGCCATAACAGACATATTTACATAGGAGAGCAGCAGAACCTTGTTGGTGTTTATTCCAGATAGCTTTGCAGCCTTTTCATTTCCACCCATAGCATAGATGTAACGTCCTGGAACAGTTTTTGTAGTAAATATGGAATAGCCCAGAATAAGTACTCCTATTACCGCAAGTATTATAGGTATACCCTTATACGCTGAAAGCCAATATGTAAATATACCTATACCAAGCAGAATCAACAGCAGCTGTCCTGCAAATAAGTATGTTGGTGTTACATCAAAGGAATAGTTTTTACGTTCCTGACGCTTCTTAAATTCTAAAAATACATATATTATGGAGATTATAGCTCCGATCAGCAGCGTTAATATATTAAGGTCTGTTCCCAAACCACCGAAGGGGTCCGGAATAAAGCCTGCACTTACATTTCTGAAGCTTTCGGGGAAGGGAGACAAGGTCTGTCCCTGAAGCATGGTTATTGTTAGTCCTCTGAAAATCAGGTAGCCTGCCAGGGTAACTATAAAAGCAGGAATCCTTATGTAGGCTATCCAAAAGCCTTGCCACAATCCTATTACAGCTCCTATACACAGACATATGCCTATCGCCAGTGCAACATTCATTTCCATTTTAATAATGAAGATTCCCATTAATGCTCCAATGAAGGCACATACCGATCCAACCGACAGGTCTATGTTACCACCGGTTAGAATGCACAAGGTCATTCCAACGGCAAGTATTAGCACATAGCTGTTCTGAAGAACGAGATTTGCTACATTCATGGGAAGTAACAGGATTCCTTTTGTTGTGATCTGAAAGAATGCCATTATAACTACAAGTGCTATTAACATCGCATATTGCCTGATGTTATTTCTGAAAATGCTCTTTACGGTTTCCACTATACTACAACCTCCCTGTTACTATTCATAATGCATCTCATTATGCTTTCCTGTGATGCTTCGCTCTTATCCAGCTCTCCGACAATCCTACCCTCATTCATAATATAAATCCTGTCGCAGGTCCCAAGTATTTCAGGAAGCTCAGAGGAAATTACAATTACCGACTTCCCTTCGCTTACAAGCCTATTCATAATAGTATAGATTTCATACTTAGCTCCTACGTCAATACCTCTGGTGGGCTCATCCAAAATTAACACATCGGGTTCTGTAAAAATCCATTTGCTCAGTACCACCTTCTGCTGATTTCCACCTGATAGATTGCCTGTTTTTTGAAGTATGCTGGGGGTCTTTATGTTCATTTTTCTGCGGAAATCCTCAGCTACCTGGATCTCGGAATTTTCATCAACCAGCTTATTCTTTTTAAGCTTATTGATCCCTGCAAGAGATATATTGTTCTTTATGTCCTGAATGAGGATTAATCCGGCTGATTTTCTATCCTCTGTCACATAAGCCAGACCATTTTCAATAGCCTGCTTAATGCTTCTCATCTCAATTTTTTTTCCGTCCTTGATGATTTCACCACTGATATTTTTCCCATAGGCCCTGCCAAAAATGCTCATGGCAAGCTCTGTTCTACCTGAGCCCATCAAGCCGGAAATGCCTACAATTTCGCCTTTACGTACGTTTATGTTTACATCCTTTATAACTCTCTTACCCTCTACTGTCGGATCATATACATTCCAGTTCCTTACCTCAAAAGCTATCTCCCCGATCCTTGATTCATGCTTCGGGAATCTGTCAACCAGCTGTCTTCCTACCATTCCCTTAATTATTCTGTCCTCGGTGACGGTAAGGTCCTTTTCCATGGTTTCAATTGTTGCACCATCCCGCAGAACGGTGATTGTATCGGCTATTTTCATTACCTCGTTCAGCTTGTGTGAGATGATTATACAGGTTATACCTTCACTCTTGAGCTCAAGCATCAGCTGCAGAAGATTTTCCGAGTCATCCTCATTGAGGGCTGCCGTAGGTTCATCCAAAATGAGCAGCTTTACTTCCTTGGCAAGTGCCTTTGCTATTTCAACCAGCTGCTGCTTACCCACACCAATATCCGATACCAGCGTCAGGGGATTATCCTTTAGCCGTACTCTTTTTAAAAGACTTATTGCATCCTTATGCGTTTTATTCCAGTTAATAAAACCGAATTTTGATCTTTCGTTACATAGAAATATGTTCTCTCCAATTGACAGATAAGGTTCCAGTGCCAATTCCTGATGAATTATAACAATACCCATTTTTTCACTGTCTTTTATGTGGTTGAAAATACATTCTTTGCCGTCAAATATGATATCTCCTTCGTAAGTACCATGGGGATAAATGCCACTTAATACGTTCATTAATGTAGATTTACCTGCCCCATTTTCTCCGACAAGTGCGTGGATTTCTCCTTTTCGCACTTTCAGATTAACGTTGTCAAGGGCCCTTACTCCAGGAAAGAGCTTTGTAATATTTTTCATTTCAAGAATAAACTCTGCCATTTCCTCCATCTCCCTTACCTATAGTAAGTGTTCGGCTTGCATATATTAAAGCTTTTTGCTGCCTTGACATATGCAAACCGAACACTTTAATCCGTGTCCGGCTTGCACAACTCATTATGAGTTATTATTTAAGGTCTGCTTCTTTGTAATAGCCGCTATCTATAAGAATCTTTTTGTAGCTGTCCTTATCTGCATATACAGGATCGCATAGGAAGGATGGAACAACCTTTACTTCGTTGTTATAGGTCTTTGTATCATTAGTTGGAGCATCCTTACCCTGAAGTATTGCATCAACCATCTCAACAACCTTTGATGCGAGGGTTCTGGTATCCTTGAATATAGACATTGACTGCTGTCCTGCAAGCATAGCCTTTACGTTTGGCTTGTCACAGTCCTGACCTGTAATAACGGGATATGCCTTGTCTCCGCTACCATAACCTGCGTTCTGGAGTGATGCGATTATTCCGATTGCAAGGCTGTCGTTAGGTGAAAGAACGATATCAAGCTTCTTGCCGCCAGCGTAGTTAGCTGTTATAAGATTATCCATTCTGGCCTGTGATTTTGCTGAATCCCAACCTGGTATAGCTATTTTGTTAAAATCCTTTTGTCCGCTTTGAACAACGAGCTTACCGCTGTCTATGTATTGCTGCAGTACGCTCATTGCACCGTTGAAGAAGAAGGTAGCATTATTGTCATCAGGTGATCCTGCAAAGAGCTCAATGTTAAATGGTCCTTTTCCGTCCTTGAGTCCCATTTTTTCTTCAATATACTGGCCTTGGATAACACCAACCTTGAAATTGTCAAAGGTAGCATAATAGTCAACATTTTCAGTTTTCATTATAAGTCTGTCATATGCTATAACCTTTACCTTGTTGTCTGCAGCTTTCTTCAAAACATCTGTAAGAGCAGCTCCGTCGATGGATGCTATAACCAATACCTTACAGCCTTTAGTTATCATGTTTTCCAACTGCTGAATCTGAGTGTTAACATCATTGTTGGCGTACTGAAGGTCAACCTTGTAACCCTTTTCTTCAAGGGTTTTCTTCATGTTAGCACCGTCTTCGTTCCAACGCTGAAGTGACTGAGTAGGCATTGCAACACCTATCAATTTTTCACTGGATGATGAGCCACACGCAGATATTCCTAAGATAAGAGCCATCACCATAATCAGAGCAATTACTTTTTTCATGTCATACTCCTCCTATAAATTTTTACTTATTCAGCCCCAAAGCAAAACTCAGTGGAAATAATTCAGCGAGCTGATGTAAGTTTTTTCAAGTTTATTCTAGTATTTTTCTTGATACAGAGGAATGTGATATTTTTTATAATACTTTGATTTTTTTAGAAAATTTTGTGAAAATGAACAAAGGAGTACGAAAATACATGTAGGTGATTAGGCAAAATATACAATACCGGTATTTAGCATGCAGGATTTGCACCCGCCGGGCACAAACAGCACCTATGTATGGAGACAGATATGCACGAAACATTTAATAGCATCATTTTTTTGCATTCTTATCTTTAAAATCTCTGAATAGTTTTAGTATTTCAGGCCTGGTCTCAAAAAAATCATTGAGTATTTTTATGTTATTAAGGGTGTTGGAGCTTATATTATGTTCTATAAGCTCTGTCTCCACTAATAAATCCTCCTTTATCCCTATCATTTCAAGGAAGCTTTGAATAATATTATGCCTCTTAAGGAGAAACTCCCCTATTTCCTTACCCTTGTCAGTCAAAAAAATTATGCCGTATTTTTGATATTTCAACAGCCCCAGCTCCGACAATTTCTGGACCATTTTTGTAGCTGAGGAGGGCTTGACATTGAGCATTTCAGAGAGCATATTTATTCTGATATACTCCTCAGCCTGAATCCCTCTGTATATCATCTCAAGATAGTCTTCCATAGCCGAAGTCAACAGCCTGCTATCCTGATCCAGCAGCTGATAGCCCCGTACAGTGTGAAATTCCATATTTTTATCCATGTATAGCCAGCCTCCCTTTTAGCTCCTGCAGAATTTTGCAATTAATTAATGTATATGCGTAACAAATTAATTCTATTTGACATATGTTAGGGTAGGGAAAAACTTTTGTTCTCCGCTGATTAAGGAAATATAATCGCTTAACATAATTATTGGAGGTGTTGCTAATGGAGGATGATTTCATACAGTTGAACTATTTGCCCTTAGGCAAAAAAGGAAGAGTAAAAGTACTTACTGCCAACGGTGCTATCAGAAGAAGATTACTGGATTTAGGACTGATAACCGATACCGAGGTTGAGGCTCTTCAAAAAAGCCCATCCGGCGATCCGGTTGCATATCATATACGAGGTGCTGTTATTGCACTTCGTTCAGAAGAGGCTTCACAAATACTTATTGAGGCGTACTAACTGTACTGTTTGTTTCCCCACGGGCAGTTCTATTCTCTGCTCGTGGGAAATATTTATATATTCAGTCCTTCATCCGAGCCCGAGGGGCAAGCTGACAGATAGCCGACGGAGGACTGTCATACAGAAATATTTGTATGGGGAGGATTTACAAATGGGTCTTACAAACCAATCTACGGGAGCAGGGGTTCTGACCGATGTAATCAGCATTGAAAGAACCAACCCTGATGACAAAATTATTGCCCTTGCGGGGAATCCAAACGTTGGTAAGAGTACAGTGTTCAATAATCTAACCGGACTTAACCAGCATACCGGCAACTGGCCGGGAAAAACCGTCTCCAATGCTCAGGGAAAGTATAAACACAAGGATAAAAGCTTTATTATGGTTGATATACCCGGTACATATTCCTTAATGGCAAGCTCGGCCGAGGAGGAGATAGCGAGAGACTTCGTTTGCTTCGGTATGCCGGATGCAACTGTTGTTGTAGCCGATGCCACCTGTCTCGAAAGGAACCTCAACCTCATACTGCAGACACTTGAGACTACAGACAGGGTAGTAGTCTGTGTGAACCTGATAGATGAGGCCAAAAGAAAAAGCATCAGCATTGATTATGATAAGCTGTCAAGCCTCCTGGGTGTGCCGGTTGTCTCCACCAGTGCTCGAAGCGGCAAAGGGCTCATGGAGCTAATGGATGCGGTATATGATGTCTCAAACGGACTTGTAGCCACCTCTCCGCTGAAAATACCCTATGATGAAGTAATTGAGTCGGCTATCAACATGCTACAACCAAAAATAGATGAAAAGGCAAGGGGTAATATAGATACTCGATGGGCCGCGCTTAAGCTCCTTGATGGAGATCCAACCTTGATTAAGGCTCTCAGCAAGCACCTGAGCTTTGATCTAATGGAGGAGCCTGAACTCCAGGAGCTTCTTTCAAAGGCAAAGCAGTTACTGTCCGATAGTGGAATCAACCCCAATCATTTCCGAGACAGAGTTGTAACACGGCTTGTAAAGCAAGCAGAAGAGATAAGCAATATGACCGTCTGTTTTGAAAACAAGCAGTATAATCTCACAGACAGGAAGATAGACAGAATTCTTACCTCAAAAATATTTGGCATTCCAATTATGCTGGGTATGCTGGCAGTGATCTTCTGGTTAACCATTGCAGGAGCAAATGTGCCTTCGGGACTGCTGACAGACCTTTTTAACTGGATTGAAGCAAAGCTGACCCTTTTCTTTACCTGGGCCGGTTCACCTCAATGGCTCCATGGTATCCTCGTGCTGGGAATTTATCGTACACTTACCTGGGTAATATCTGTAATGCTGCCTCCAATGGCTATTTTCTTTCCACTGTTTACACTTTTGGAGGATCTGGGCTATCTCCCAAGGGTGGCCTTTAATATGGATAATTTCTTTAAAAAAGCCTGTGCCCATGGTAAGCAGGCCTTAACCATGTGTATGGGCTTCGGCTGCAATGCTGCCGGCGTTATAGGCTGCAGGATTATTGATTCACCAAGAGAGCGTTTGATTGCCATACTGACAAATGTATTTGTACCCTGTAACGGACGGTTTCCAACCCTTATTGCCATTGGGACTATCTTTATCGGCGGAACCTTCGGAGGTGCCTTTCAGTCAGTTGTTTCAACGCTGGCGCTAACCGGAATAGTCTTTATTGGCATATGCATGACCCTGCTGGTATCCAAGCTGCTTTCCAAAACAATACTAAAGGGCCTTCCCTCCTCCTTTACCCTGGAGCTGCCACCCTATCGAAAGCCCCAGTTTGGACGCATTATAATACGCTCTGTCCTTGACAGGACCCTCTTCGTCTTAGGTCGCGCAGTTGCCATAGCAGCTCCGGCAGGCCTTGTGATATGGATTATGGCAAACATTACAGTCGGAGATATAAGCCTCTTGGCACATGCGGCTAACTTTTTAGACCCTTTCGGAAAGCTCCTTGGCATGGATGGATATATTATAATGGCCTTTGTGCTGGGCCTGCCTGCCAATGAAATAGTGATTCCCATTCTGATAATGAGCTATATGGCATCAGGCTCTATTCTTGAGCTGGATAACTTATCCGACCTAAGGCAGCTTTTTGTTTCACACGGCTGGACCTGGCTTACAGGAGTGTGTGTAATGCTTTTCTCACTTATGCACTTCCCCTGCGGAACAACCCTGTGGACAATTCGAAGGGAAACAAAAAGCCTTAAATGGACCCTTGCTTCCTTTGCAATTCCCACTGCCGCAGGATTAATAATTTGCTTTGTTTTCGCAAATGTGGTTCGTATGTTGGGGTTGGTTTAGACCAATGCTGGAGCCTATGCAGATTAGGCTGCCCACTATCACACGTTGATCCTGTGGTATTAATTTTGCAAAAAATAAACCGGGAGTAATCCAACAGACTACTTCCGGTTTATTATGTACTGTATTAGTGTATGCCATATCTATCGTCTGTGCTTAGAATTAATTAAAATATTGTATACCTCATTATTTACATCTTTACTTATAACTCCTCTTGATTTCAGATTACTTATTAGTTTATCAAAGCTTATGCCGTATCTCGAAGAAATATCTCTTGCATAGCTTAAGCCCTGAGGTGGGCCGGGAACAATCTTATATGTCCTTTTTACTGCTTCGTCGGAGGCTAGTTCGTTTTCAGAATTTTTGACGGTGCTTGAGACCATACTGATTAGCTTGCTGTCTCCGGGTATAAATCTATTAATTTCATCTACTTCTTCTGCAAGATCGTGTAAATGAGTTGCAAATACTGCCCGCGCATTTAATATCTTAATAACACATGCCAGCTCTCTTGATATGTAAAGACTTTCTCCGGGGCTTGTACTTGATATGGACTCATTTAATAAAATAAGACTTTGATCGGTTGCATTGTTGAAAATCTCACAAAGCCGTTTCGATTCCTCTCCAAGTCTCCCCAGGTTGGAATCCGGCTTTTCATCTACCGGAAAATGTGTAAAAATACAATCTACAGGACTAAGCTTTGCATTTTTTGCCGGGATGGGAAGGCCTAGCTGAAATAATAATTGAACCTGCCCGATAGCCTGAATGTAGGTTGTCTTTCCACCTTGGTTTGGACCTGTCAATATAAGTATCCTTCCTTCAGACCCCATATGAATATCATTAGTTATGATCTTTTCATTAAGTTTCTGATCTTGATACTTATAACAGTAATTAATTGCTAGGCTTAAGTTATACATATCATTTACATCAAAAACTCTATTTTGTATGGGAGCAATATCCGGTATACACATATCAAGTCCAGCTCTGGATATCTTACTCACCATGGTAACAACACCAAGCAGAAATCTAACTTCCTCTGAAAGACTCCCCAGGTTCGAACCCCAACTTACTCTTAAATAATCTGAAATACCTGTGGCTACAGGCTTAGCAATTGATCCGATAATTGTATCAATTTGCTTGAATAAATTAACCTGAAAAGCATTTTCTACTACCGTCTCTAATCCATTTATTATTGTGAAGCTTCTTTCTATTCGTGTAACAGGTGAAATCCCTTGATTCTCATGACTGGAACTTCTTTTTTTCATAAGCATGTCAATAATTGATCCACCTTTAAATGGATTCTCATTTATAGATAAAAGAACAGCTTCTTTTGCTCTAAACTGGGGATCCAGGTTAATCCCGATTGTCACGCTCCTTAATTTCTCAAACCGCTCTTTTAATTCTGGTAATTTTTCCATTAATTCAATGTATGCCTTCTCCTGAACTATATCAGAAAGATCATTAAATAAATGTATCAAAGCCTCAGATTTTATGTTAAAAATATTATTTTTAAGCGTCGAGTGTAAATCACAAATGCAAGTTACATACAAGTCTAGTGTGCCGAGTTGCTGGACAACCCTTATTAATTGTTCACCCTTAATATCTGTTAAACTTCCTGTAACCCTTACCTGGTCCAACATTGGTAGAATTCTTTGAAAGCAGGTAACTATTTCCCCATTTGTCAGTAAGTCTTTAATTACATTCTGTCTATACCTAATAACCTCTTCATCCGTAGTTAAAATGGATAAAATAAAACTATCTCTGAAAGGGTTGGTTTTATCGATACTTATTTCCTTGAGAATTCTTAAAAAATCCACATCAATAATTGCCGAATCAAATCTATTAGTGTACTGTGTCTTTGGCTTATTATAGTCCATAGGCCATAATAGGCTTATGTGCTTGTTTTGATGCAAAAGGATCCTCCTCCCGATTTTGAACATAAGTTCAGAATCAATCAAGATACATAAATATTTTAGTTTTAATTTACATTTATGTCAATCACTCCTATGTATGTTCTATAGTTACCTAGTTATGTACATCATTGTCGAACGTCCCTATACATATGACTATAACTTATATTGAATTAAAAAGGGTATACGGAAGAGTTAAATCTAATCCGTATACCCTAAAAAATACTTAATTTCATTACAAAACATAGTTTATTATTACAGTTTTATTGTATTACTACCTGACAACTCAAAGGGTCCCGAAGAAACCTCAGCATCCGGCCTTTTTACTCCGAAGAAGTCGGTATCAAAACGGTAGGGAGTTCCATCTGGCTCCTCATACTTCATATCGGCGTGATAAGTCTTTCCAAGCAGGTCGGTCGTGACCACCATCGGTGATGCTCCCTTTATCAATTCAGGCTCTATAATCTCAATACTCACCTTACCCTCTGCAGGAGTTACCTCCACTTTTAAACCGCTGCCTTGGTATACCTTTGCATTGGGCTCATGACTGCCGGGAACAGCATTGTTCAGATATAAATTTCCGTCAATAGCCACATAAAGAGGTGCATTTCCGGTAAAGAACACCGCTGCTTTCTCCCCAAGGGCCATAAACTCCTCTCGTGTATATTCCCACCATTTCTTGTCCTTCATATCGGGATGCTCATTGTAGCCACCCAAGCCCACGGGGTGCAGATAGCATCGGGAGTTGTCGGGAATTCCATCCATTACAGGCTTACCCTCCGCATCAACAGTCTCTCTGGGCTTAAGGGGAAGATGCTCGAAGAAGGTCATGGGTACTGGCTCGTTGTTAGTATCATTATCTCTTAAGAAGATATTGTTGTAGTATCTGTCATCCCCTCCGGTAATGTTGGAGTACCCTGCCATGGCTGTCTCGTGAGGGAAGTGGTAGGGGGTGGTACGGGTAACCTCGGAACGAACCACAAACTTTCCAGCAAACAGGTTATGGACGAACGCTCCACCTTGAGCCATATTCCTGAAATTCATCGGTGAGAGGAACAGGTTGTGATCGACCATATATGGTCCATGGCAAACCTCAACGAAAAAGTCCTCTGATAAATTGTCAAAGAATACATTGCGGCTTATGCGTGTGCCCTGAGCCTGCCAATCCAGCCAAAGAGCGCGGTAACAGCTGTATATCTTATTTTCACAAAGCTGAGTGTCCAAGGAAGCATGCAGCTTGATCCCGCCTACCTCGGCACCGTGGAAAAGTCGTTTATGATGAATATTGTAAATGCAGTTCTGATAAATCTGGCTGAAGGCAGCTCCCATATGCCCTACAACACCTGCCTGCTCACAGTCATGGATCACATTACCCCTAACGATGTGACCGCCAACCTTATCCTTATGCCAGCCTTTGCGCAAGGCTCGAAGGATAACCTCCTGTTCACGCTGAGTGCCACCTTTATTATGTTTGCCTGTTAGGGTGATGTGGCCTGTGCCCACCTCGGTTCCCAGACTGATAGCGGTGCATTTTGCTTCGCTGATAATATTGTTTTCAATAATCCAGCCCTTGCTCCAGTGAGGCCCAATCAACCCTTCCTGAGCGGCCGTGGGAGGCGCCCATTGGGGGGATGCCTGACGGAGTGTAAAGCCGCTTACGGTTATATAGTTCAGCCCCGGCTTTTCCGGCCAGAAGCAATGGGGACGGACATTAATCTCTACATTTTCCTTTCGGGGATCCTTTCCACCGAAATTTGCCCATATTTTTGTGGTGGCTGAGCCTACCTCAGCATACCACTGAAGCAATGAATCCTGGGGATATTTTGCATCGGGCCATATTTCGGGCTTGCGTACCTTATCGATGGAGTCACATTCGTATAGGGATTTACAATCCAGGTATACATCACCAAGGTGAACCTTAAAGGCTCCGTCAAACAGCCAATCTCCGCTCAACTCTACTTCAAAAGGGTTGCGTATGGTGAAAATCGAATTGGGTACTTCTGTGGCCCAAACATTATCTCCTTCAGCTACCCAATCGGATATTCTCTCCGCACCTGTTATAACTACCTCACCGTCTCCTGCTGAGCGGTATATTATTCTATGCTCCTCTGTTCCCCCATTGGCTGGGTTAACCCACTCCCTGTAAATACCGGCGTGCACGATAACAGTGTCTCCTGCCATGGCTAATGCCGCAGCGCGTGAGATGGTACGAAAGGGCTGATCAGCCGTTCCTTTTGCCTGATCGTTACCCTGAATTGCCACATGATATTCCATAGAACCTCTCCTTCTCCCTGCCCCATAAATGCTGAATGCATCTTCTCGGCTGCTGTCCGGCAGGATGCTCGTAAATATTTTTTCGCAGAATGATGTTAATACATGTAAAATACATTATATAAAATAACCAATTTAATTGCAATTACGTTTCAGCATGAACTCATTTGATTAAAAACCCTACGAAACCTCGTTAATCCGGTAAGCGTAATTCGAAGGTGCTTCAACCATGCCCCGGCTCTTATTTTAAAACGATACCTTTTTTGTCTCCCAAAACTTCTTTAACAGTTTTTTCTGCATTGATACCAAAAAGGTATTTCTTCGTGTCATTGCCACTCTTTGGTATGCCCCATTCTGCCAAAAAGCCGCCTATGTTTTGAACATAGGTATTACCTGAAAACTTGGCATAGCTTCCGATTCCAAGGGACACAGCCCTTGCCAATTCAGGATCGCTATAGGTGGTCGCCGGTGCAGGTGTTTTCCCAGGCTTCGTGTCGGCTAGAGAAATACTTGTGGATAGTGAAAAAAGGATTGATACAAGCAGAATAAACGACAATAGCCTTAAGTGCTTACTCAAAATAGCTTACCTCCCGTTTATAATTAAAGTTCACAGATTTCTTTATATAGCGCTTTGACAAAGCATGCTTGGTTTTCCTGCTCTTTTGTCATACTAAATATAACACACAATTATTGAGAGTTGTAGCAATTATATGCAATTCTTGCACCTTTTCGGGATTTTAGAAGGGCAACCCAAGCTTCT
>JAEZIV010000043.1 GCA_023436515.1 Bacillota bacterium | reverse complement strand
CGGTAACGGCGGCAACGGAGGTAATGGAGGTAACGGCGGAAGCGGCGGCAGTGGCGGAAGAGGCGGTAACGGTGGAATCGGTGGTGATGGAGCTTCAGGAGCAACAAAAAATCCATTACTCAAATACATAAACCTTCAGGGAATCGCTACCTATGCAAATAGAATAACTGTAAATTACAATGCATCAGATCCGGAAGGGGTTTATGGGGAGATATTTCTTTCTGTATTGCCGGCAGAGGGTACAGCTGATACTGAGATAAGGAAGGTCCTTGATGTTAGTCGGAATACTATAGATATATACCAGCTAAAACCTGACACGGAATACAGGGTGAAAATAGGCTATCGCAGCTATGGAAAAACCGAAGACGTAATTGTGGACGTTGTTCCTATCCGAACCACTGCCATTTATACAAGCATTTCAGTGAACTCTTACTCACCAGTCGATAAGAAACTGGACTGTAATATAAAGCTTGATAAGAACTATGTAATTGAAAGTGGAGCTGAGCTTGTTCTAACATCAGCAGATGGTACAGTTATAGGAAGAACTGTTATTGATATTCAAGGTGCAATAACCGATGGTGGCTGGAATTATACCTTTACTGGTATTCCGGAGAATACCGAACTCAACCTCGGGTTTGATAGTGTTGTGTATGATGGAAGCCCTATAACACTGCCCGATTTATTTATCGTAAAGGCATCTATCCCTGGTGGAGGAACCGGAGGCTAGTAATAATATTTATGACATGAATGACCAAACACCCAATAATTAATAATGAATTAAACAAAGTCTATTTAAGCTAAGAGTACAAGACTTTGTAAAAAAACTTTTAAGGAGATATGCTATGGAAACAATCTTATCATCAACAATTACTGCCATAGGAACAATGCTGGGTCTAGCCTTTTTGGGAATCGGTATCGGCCTGGGAATTCTGGGTTCTAAGGTTGCAGAGGCCGTGGGACGTAATCCTGAAACAAGGAATGACATAGTCCGTTCGGTTATGATAATAGCAATAGTTATAACAATTCTTTTGTTGCTACTATTTGCTTTTATATTCTTACTTTTGTATTTCAATCCTTTTGTTATAAATTGAGCAGCTGTGTAAACTAATATATTTTTGTTATAGCAGAATGGAAGGTGAGCATGGATACTGGTTTTATAGCTGCACTAATTGTTATGTTAATATTGACTGCCTTTGCTTTTGCAGCCTTGCGGTTTATTACCATTGGGTTATCAGGAAGAATCAAGGATAATGTTGCAAAGCAGCTGCAGTCATATGATGAGCTTATCCAAAGAAAGGAAGCCCGACTTGCAGCAGTAATGCAAGAGCTGAGTAATGAAGAGAGCAAGTACTCGGGAATCAGGGCAGCTAAAGGAGAAGCTGGGGAGCATTTGCCGGAGGTGTTTTTACCTCCCGTAGCGGATTACTTTAACAGAGGGTTCGCTGAGGATTACAGGAGGCTTAATGAAGGCTTTTCCTTTGATATTGACAAGATAATTGAAGAACTACGGCATCTAAAGCAAAATACTGATAAGTTTAGCAATCGGGCTTTGGCACAAAGGTCTGAACTTGTTGGAAGTCTGTTAGGAAAGCTAAGCTTTGAGAGTATATACAGCTTATCCCAAGTGGATGGTGACGAACAGCTGGAGATCATAAGGGGCATTGTTTCTGACCTTGAGATGCAACTGATTGATGATTTTATGCTTTTCAATTCTAGCTTTGACTGTATTAAATTTTATAACTGGTTAAAGACTGAGATATTGATAAAGGATATGAGGATACGCATAAAATCTTCAAAGGATTTAAGTTCAGTCCAGCTTCCGGAGGATGTAGTATTTGAGTATGACAGGAATTTGTGTGAGGGCTTTCAGATTTGTATTGGAAACAAATTGTACGATTATGGCATCAGACGGTGTGAATTAACATAAAAAGCACCGAAAGAAATGGAGTATACATATGAGTAAGCATGTTGAAGAATTGATTGAGAGAAAAATTGCTGAAGTTAAACAAAGAAAAAATATATATGAAGTAGGACGGGTAACCAAAGTCCTTAATTACATTGTTGAAGTTGAAGGCTTGGAAGACGTGTGTTTTTACGAAAAGATCCGTATTGGTGAAAAGGGAGAAGGCTATGTCAGCGCAATAAACAGGAAATCTGTTGTGATTGCTGTTACCAGAAAAACCGATAGCATAAATATTGGTGATGAAGTTATCGGTACCGGTATGGAGTTCAAGGGTTTATTCTCTCCTGAGTCAGTCGGGCATATCATAGACATGTTTGGGGAGGACAAGCTCTCCGGACGAAGATTTGACAACACATATGAACTTTCATTGGAATCAAAGCCCATATCAATAATGGACAGAGCTCCGGTAAAGAGACCAATGCTTACAGGAATTACAGGCATTGATATGATTTACCCAATAGGCTGTGGTCAAAGGCAGCTTATAGTGGGAGACAAAAAAACCGGAAAGACTCAAATCATTCTTGATACATTTGTAAACCAAAAAAACAGAGACATGCTTTGTATATATATAGCTGTAGGAAAAACTAAAAAGGAAGTCAAGGAGGTATATACAGAGCTCTTAAAGCGAGGAGCAATGGAGTATACAATTATTATAGCAGCCTTTAATGATGAGTGTCCGGCTGTTCTCAGAAATACTCCTTTTTTCGGATTAGCTGTAGCTGAGATGTATATGCTTGAGCAAAAAAAGGATGTGCTGGTAGCAATTGATGATCTGAAGCGCCATGCGGATGTATACCGTGAGATAAGTCTCCTTACGGGAAAGGTTCCCGGTAGGGATGCGTATCCTTCTGATATCTTTTACACTCATGCGAGTCTTCTGGAAAAGGGCTGTCAACATAAGGATGGCGGGTCAATTACCATTTTGCCCGTCGTTGAAACTAAGGGCGGAGATATAACTGACTACATATCAAGTAATGTCATTTCTATTACCGATGGACAGATTGTACTTTCGGCAAAGAATTTTGAAAGGGGTCAAAAGCCAGCCATTGATTATGGACTTTCTGTATCAAGACTTGGTGGAGCTGTTCAAACAAAGCTAATAAAAAAGATTGGAGCTGTCGTAAGAAGAGAGCTGCTCTCCTATCTTGAAACCTGTGAAGTATACGAGCTTGCAAATATGGACGAAATGAGCCCCGAGCTTCGTAAAAAGATCATTAACGGGAAAGAAATTAGAAGCAAGCTCAATCAATACAAATTCAGTCCTCATTCACTAGAGGAAATGAGTGGTATGTTTACCGGATTGGTTGATTATGATTGATTTAAAGCTTCTGACTAAATAGGGAAAGGATTACCGGCATGAAAATTAAGATTATAGTAAAGGTTATGAACTTCCACTCCCTGATACGTGTAGATTCGTCCAGAAAAAAAGCTGAGAAATATTTACTGCTGGAGAAAGAGGCCTCTGACATTATAGATATGATAGTTAATAATCGTAATTTTATCCTTGACAAGAAAATGTGGGAGGTAGACCAGTCCAAGCCGGCTCTCAACATATACTTCGGAAGTGATTACGGTTTTTGCGGGAGTATTAATTTTCAAATAAATCAGATGCTTGCAGCTGATCAAAATGCAGAAAAGATATTAATCGGAAAAAAAATCCGCACAAATAATCCTGGAGTTATACTAAAAATTTCGAAAGAGGATTTCGTCAGGAGATATGAGGAAATCGAAAAAATTCTTGAGAATAGTATTCGTACAAGAGGGCACTCGCAAATAAACCTGATTTACAATCATTTTAATAATACAAGCAGCATTGAATTATTGAGTAAAAAGATATTTCCTTTTAATATTGAGGCCAACGGTAAGGGTAAGTACAAGGAAGATTACTATGTTGAAGGTGATGCAAATAACATATTGATTAACCTGGTAACCTCCTATCTCAATTATGAAGTTAAGATTGCAGATGTTAACAGCTTTGCATCGGAAAACATCATGAGACAGAATTCCACTTCCGAATCTCTGAAAAAAATAGAGGAGAGAGAGGAAGAAGAAAAGGTAGCACGTCGCAGGATTAAAATGAAAAAAGAGTTTGACAGAATTATTGAGAGTTATACCAAAAAGAAAGGTATTAAGGGTGAGGGGAAATGAAAGTAGGAAAAATAATTTCAGTTTCCAATATGAGAGTGGAAATTTTACTGGAATATAATCAGATTAAGCTCCGTGACATTGTCTTCGCAATGCTGGGCGAAACTCAACATAAATTTGAAATTGCCAGAATTGAAGGCAATATCGCACTTGCAATACCCTTCGAAAATACAATAGGTTTAAAGCGTGGTCTTGAGGTGTTTCTGGAAGAGGGAGGCCTGAGGATACAATACTCGGATGAAATACTTGGAAAGGTATTTGATTCATATGGAAACCTGATTGATGGGAAGAAAATTGAGTCGATTGAGACCAAAAATGTATATGAAAGAAATATGTTGCTTAGCGAGATAGATATTGATGGAGAGATACTTTGGACAGGAATCAAGGTTCTTGATTTTTTCGCTCCAATGCAAAAGGGCTTTAAGATGGGTTTGCTGGGAGGCGCCGGCGTTGGGAAGACTGTTTTGATAAAGGAACTGATAAATAATGTTTATAGAGGCTTTAGCTCAAATTCGGTATTTGTAGGAATTGGTGAACGTTCAAGAGAGGGAAGAGAGCTATATGATGAAATGCTGGAGGGCGGCCTTCTGGATAAAATGTCGATAGCCTTTGGACAGATGGGGGAAAACTCCATGAACCGCTCCCGGGCAATATATAGCGGATTAACTCTGGCAGAATACCTTAGAGATGAGAAGAAACAGGATGTGCTACTGTTTATCGATAACATATACCGTTTTGTTCAAGCAAACTCGGAATTGACAGCTGAATTGGATCAGATGCCCATAGACAACGGCTATTCAGCCACCTTACTTTCGGATGTTGCGAATGTTGAGGAGAGGATTAATTCCAACGATAACGGCTCAATAACCTCCTTCCAAACAGTATTCATACCTGCTGATGATATGAATGACGCTGCAGTTCACACAATTTCCTCTCATTTTGACGGAAAAATTGTTTTGGATAGAAAGGTAGCTGAGAAGGGGATATATCCTGCAATCAACGTTTTTAATACTTCAAGTAAGCTAATTTCCATAGATAAGGTGGGGGAGAGACATTACAAGCTTGTACAGGAGGTTATAAGGTACATGTCCAGATATCAGGAGCTGGAGGAAATAGTAGCAGTTCTTGGTATTGAGGAGCTGTCAATGGAGGATTACAATATTTTTTACCGATCGAGAAAGCTTCGTAACTACTTTACTCAGCCGATGTTTGTGGCAGAACAGTTTACAAATATACCCGGAAAATATGTTCAGATTGAGGATGTGCTAGATGATGTTGAGGCAATTATTGAGGGAAAATTTGATAAAGCTGATGAAAGCAGATTTCTATATATAGGTAATCTATACGATTATAACAAGAAGAGCAGTAAAAATGCCTGATATGAAATGAGGACTATAGCATGCCGGGAAAGACTGTTGAAGAAAAAAAATATATTGAGGTAATAGTTATCAGCTTTCAAAGCGGATATCAGATATATCATAATGTTAGGCTAATACGGTTAAAAAGCAAGCAGTATAATCTATTGATAATGCTGGACTATATGCCTGTAGTTGGCGAGCTAGATGGAGAAATCAGTATAGTATCCGATACCGATGAAATAAAGCTGGAAAATGTTCAGGGTTTCTATGTTATGAAAAATAATGTATTTAAGCTTCTGATCAAGGAGGATCTGCATGTTGAATGATACAATAGGCAGTTTGGCTGTATTTCAAGAGTATATCCTGTTCTCCATGGCAGTGCTGATTATATTTGCCGCATCGGGAAGCCTGATAAGAATAAACAGTTGGAAATCACCTGTACTAAAAATCTATGGTATTTTTACGGGGATGGGGACTCTTAAGCTTGTCACCTTAGCACTTGTCCTTGTCAGGTTACTGTTTTACATTTCGGCATTACTGTTTTCAACACAGCCGCAGATGCCTCATATTATATTTGTAGCTTTAGTTACAATTGCTCTAAACTTTCTACTTGCTGATATATACTACGCACTGTTTGATTTCATGTATGTAGCAGTAATATTTGGAGAATTGTTTATTGTAAATTTACTGCATTCTTATCTGTCCGACATACAGATGAAGGGTGTCTTTATTGCTGCTTATGTTATCATAATAGTTTTTACGCTTTTTACAATTCTTTGCAGTGCCTCACAGGCGGTAGCCAGTCTGGCAGGCAGAAGGCGGGGATATAGGGAAAAGCTGGATTTTAAGAAGATGGGTTATCAGGCTTTAGTAATGGCTGCGGGTATTTTTGTTATATTGGTGCCGTATTACTTTATAAACAGGCTTGATACACTTTATATAAATAAGAATTTGTATCAATATACTGCCGATGGAAGGGTTGAGTTTAAGGGAACCAGTAAAATATCCAGAACGGGACAAGGCAGCTTGCTGGAGAACGGGGACAAGCTTTACGAGCTAAAACCGGTGCCTTTGTATTATAAAGATCAAGAGCGAATTCTAATTCCTAATGTTGTCTCTATAATACAACCATCACTTTCTTTGACAAACAGATTAGAAAACATGACTGAAATATATATGGAAGACTCCAGGTATTACATAAGTAATGACGGAAGAGAAGAAAGGGTTTCCGATTTCTTTTTGTTTGATGGAAAAGATACCTATGTATTTTTTGAACCCATAACAATTAAATGGCTCAACAACTCTATCGACTTAAGCCCCTTTTCTTATGTCACAGTAAAATATAATCGTTCGATAGAAGTGTTTAACAGATCAACCGGAGGTAATTCATTAATAGATACAGGGATCAGCAATGTTACAGCTAAAATGCGCAGTAAAGCTACTATAAATATGAGTACTGATATTTTGATTCGAGAGGATGGGCAGGAGCAGATGCTCTTTATTCAGCCTAACTTGCTAAAGGATCTGATTTAAGCTTTATATATAACAAGCCCCTTGCTATACGGAGGTTATTTTGAATAGAATCAGGCTACCGGATTACATAAAAAAATATAAAATAAAATACCCAAAGAAACTACAGGAAAGTGTAAGGTATTTGTCACAATACAAGCTAAATGGAAAAAGACTCAACCTTGCTGCAATTTTTCTTCTACTAATACTATTTCTTATTGTAACTACTACAGTGTCAGTATTGATCCTGCCAAATGGGATTTTTAAGAAAAACATTAAGACCTTTAGCACAGAGGGAGGCTGTATAACTGACGGCCGAGTAACAGAGCTAGTAAAGAAAGAGGGAAGCAGAGCTTCAAATCTAAGGGTTGTTAAAAAGTTTCCCGAGGATAGCAAGCTTTATTCTAAGGGAGACAGTTACTTTATTCAGCCCGGTGACAGCGGAGATAAGCTTGAGCTAAATCCGGAATATCCCGTTTTCCTGAATAATGGAGCTTACCTGTACCTATACCATAATAAATTTAACTTAGTGAGCAGCAAATTAACAGTTAAGGCTTGCGAGGCGGATACATTTATAGGTGACGGAGCTGTATTCAATAAAGCTATGCAGCGCAGCGAAAATGAGGATATTGTTTTACTTCAGCTTACCAATGATTTATGTATAAATACTCAGGAGCTCAAAATTGATAATCAGGGCAGGGTTGAGATAATCAGTGCAAACTCAATCCTCAAGCTGGGACAAAAGGGAATAACCTGCTACCAGCTATGGAATGAAAAGGCAGGATTAGCCTATATTGAGGTTATTCCGGAATTAACCATGATGGAGTTCAAGGGTAATAAGGTTACCTATAATTACCTTATAAAGAAAATCAATGAGGCTGAAAAGTCTACAGGTTCAGAGGAGGTAAGCATAAGCGAGTTCAGGCTTCAGGCAAATCTTTACCAGTATTTTATGGGAGCCAGATATGATTACAAGGGTGAAAAAGTATTTTATCGTTCTGACAACGGCTTTGTAATGGAGACAGGTGGCGATAGGGCAGTCATATATAGTTTACCTTTTTACTTTGCAGATGAAAGAAAAATACTGCTGCCAGCAGACTATGTTATTGTTGAACCAAAAGTCTATACAATGAGGAAACAGCCGGCTATGTCGCAGATATACGCCGACGAAAATGCAGTTTACACAAGGCTTGGTGAAAAGCTGAGATCATATACTGATATGTTTTTATATGATGGAAGGCATAACTATATATTTTTTAATCAAGTTGATATTGTAAATGGTGATGAGCGTATTTCGGTCACACCATTTACTAGCGTGAGTTTAGCGGAAGATGGGTTGCTTGAAATATATAAGTATGATGGCGATGAGTATATCAGTAGGAATGTTAAAGGCTATGAGAGTGCTTTTGCAAATATGAAGGATGGAACAAAAGTAAACCTTAGTTCTGGTGTGATGTATACAGTTGGAGGTAAGGAACAGATATTGTTCTCAGAACCTTCTCAGCTTGAGGAAGTAAAATAGGAGGTGAGTATTATGAAGAAAAACAGACTCTTTATGGCAATCATGTGTGGGGTGCTGTTTATTACACTTATAGCGACCTTTTTAGTTATTAAATATAATCAGTATTCAGTATATTTGGTTGTAAATAATGATGGCTTTTTGATCAGCACAAATAATGTTACTCGAAATCTCCTAAAGGATGATATAACTGCAGAGGAAGCAAAGATTGAAGCTGTCCCTTTTTCAGTATCAGATACAATTTACGAGAAGGCAGGAAAATTTTTCGTCGGTGACAAAAAGCTGCCGCTAAATGATGCTTTTCCTTTGTTTATTAATAATGCTTCAACTATCATGACTCTCACAGACAAGCCCAGCCTCATTACCGACGAATTCAGCTACACCAAGACCTACAATGGGCTTTACATAAACAATGGAGTCAGTTTTAACCCCGACATGGAAAAGGCCTACAGAGAAGAGTTCATGCTGATGGATTTATCAAACGGACTTTTTATTAATACCAAGGAAATCAAGGTGTTGGGTAGTTTCTTCATGGAAAAGACTATTCCACAAAATTCTATTGTTCGATTTATGGAAAACGAGATCCGATACTATAGTTTTGAGGCTGATGCTTTTAACCTTTTTACAATTAAGCCATTGTCCTCGGAATCCATTATTTCAATTGAAGGCAAGGAATATTCATATTACGATTTTCTGGAGAAGCTGGGTTTATACGAGAAAGAGGATTTAAGGGAGCGGGACAAAGAGAAACAGCAGGAAGCTGCTATCATACCCATAAAAAAAGACATTAAATTGGTACAGAATAAAGTAACTCAGGAAGAACAGCAGGAAGACTACATTCAGGCTGAGTCCTCAACAGATGAAGAAGAACGGAAAAGTGCACAAGCTTCTGTTGAGCCTTCAAAGGATACTGAGGAGCCTACAGACGCTTCTTCCGAGGATAAGAAGCCGGATAATGAAAAGCCTGCTGTCAACACACAGCCTTATGAAGGTGAGCCTGCTAAACCAGCTGAGCCTGCTGCACCTGCTGCACCGGCAATACCAAACGATTTGCCGGGAATGGTTCCTCCACCTTCCTCGTCACCCAGTGGCAGTGATCCAGGAGGGGGTTCGGAAGAGTTACCTCCACCTGAAGCTCCTCCGGTTATAAAGAACTGGGTTAAGCCTGTGGTTAAGCTTAATAGCTTTTCAACGTCAGTATATTCAATATTATCACCGGGAATGACAATAGAAAATCCGGAGTTTCTATATAGAACAGGTGTAAGCTTTGAAGTATTTGATAAAGATTCAAAGCTTGTTATGAGAAAAGCATATAATAAAACTGATGATGTCAGTATTGGACCATTACATCCCGAAACCGAATACACTGTAGTTGTTAAAATGACCTACATTGATAAAACCGGGCTCAAGGTAGAGGAGACGCTGGTTAATGGAGAAGAGGTTAAAACCTTACCTTTCAGCCAGCTTACACCACTTAAATTCAATTGGGTAAACGGAGAAATATTTTTCAGTAAAATCCAGTTGAAGGACCTCACAATTCAAAACGCTATAAAAAGTACCACCCAAATTATTGACCAAAGCGGAAATACTATTGATAAGCATACCTATATCGAAACTGTTCAATACATGAACAGAATGGAAGTAATAGTCACAAATCGGGATGTAAGCTCTGACAAATATAACTGTACCACTGCAAGTAAGGAACTTAACAGCCTCAGGTTAGGCAATTCAGTTATATATGAATCCCCTGGAAAAATAAAATCCGACAGTGTATATGATTATGAGTTTGTTTGCTATGACAGATTTGGGAATATCCTGCCTATGGAAGGGGTACTCAAGGGCTACACTCATACTTGTAAGCAGCCACCAAAAGCCGATATAAAGCTGCTAAAGAATGAAGTAAAGAATGCAGAAATCAGTATACAATTATCAAATGTTGATAATGCCCTCATAAAGGATCAAAGCACATTCTTCTCAGTGTATGACCGTGACGATAACCCCGTCAAGACCAGGATTGCTCGTAAGGATGGGACGGGAAGCTTTATTACTGACAGTGAAGCCGACGTAAATCATGTACTCGATAAGGAGCTGTCAGAAATCAGATTTTTGGACTTAGTAGATTATGAAGTTTATAAAGTAAAGGTTTATACCAGCTATAACATAAATG
>JAEZIV010000041.1 GCA_023436515.1 Bacillota bacterium | reverse complement strand
GTATACACTTATAGGTAACTTTATTGAAAGACAGTTTCTTCAATTGAATGATTGGAACTTTGGTTCGGCTATTTCAATGATAATGATGGTATTTATACTTATCAGTATCGGAATCATGTCCAGATTTGATGAAGAAAAGGGAGGAGGGGCAGCGCTTTGGTAAAGAGAATAATTATGAAGTCCTATCTTGGACTGATATTGCTGTTCATGTATCTACCTATTGTTGTTTTGATAGTTTTTTCCTTTAATAAATCTAAATCAAGGGGAAACTGGTCAGGCTTTACCTTTAAATGGTACAAGGAGCTTTTTGAAAACTCTCAGATAATTGATTCTCTGTATAACACCCTGCTGCTGGCGTTGATTTCGTCAGTTGTGGCTGTGGTGATAGGTACGCTGGCTGCTATTGGAATTCATAATATGAAGAGAGCCAAAAAATCAGTGGTTATGAACCTTACCTACCTGCCGGTGTTAAATCCGGATATAGTTACAGGTGTTTCGTTGATGATAATGTTTGTTTTCATAGGGTCACTTATTGGTCTGAAGCTGGGCTTTCTTACCATGCTGCTGGCTCATATAACCTTTAATATACCCTATGTGATATTATCGGTGCTCCCAAGGCTTAAGCAGATGAACAAGCATCTATACGAAGCAGCACTGGATCTGGGAGCCTCATCCTCGTACGCATTGCGAAAGGTAATTATTCCTGAGATAATGCCGGGTATTGTTTCGGGCTTCCTTATGGCCTTTACACTATCCATTGATGATTTTGTTATAAGCTATTTTACAGCGGGGTCAGGAGTATCAAACCTGTCCATAACCATATTTTCAATGGCAAGAACCGGTGTAAAGCCAACTATAAATGCCTTATCCACACTAATGTTTGTGAGCGTTTTACTGTTATTGATTTTAATAAATATACGAGCTTCAAGAGAAGAAGCCCGGAGAAGGCAGCAGGATGCCTGAATATAAATAATGATGGAGGTATAGATAATGAGAAAATTACTATCAACTTTACTGCTTTCAGCTGTTGTAATATCAGCGGCAGCTCTTGGAGGCTGTGGTGCATCCGGAGACTCTTCAGGTGAAAAGCTCACTCTTAAGGTCTATAATTGGGGAGATTATATCGGGGAGGATGTTATCAAGAGGTTTGAAGATAAATACAACATTAACGTTGTATATGATACTTTTTCAGATAATGAGGTAATGTATACCAAGCTCAAAGCCGGCGGCAGCGACTATGATGTGGCAATACCCTCTGATTACATGATAAAGCGCATGATTGATGAAGGTATGATAAAAAAGCTTGATTTTAATAATATACCTAACTATAAGCTAGTTGAGGACAAGTTCAAAAATCTTGGGTTTGACCCC
The DNA here is from genome assembly GCA_023436515.1 of Bacillota bacterium. Taxonomy (GTDB): domain Bacteria; phylum Bacillota; class Clostridia; order Acetivibrionales; family DSM-1351; genus Ruminiclostridium. Next base: position 1,862 of record JAEZIV010000041.1, on the reverse strand, counting down.
AAAAATGAGTATTCTGTTCCATACATGTGGGGAACTGTTGGTATAATTTACAACAAAACCATGGTATCCGACCCTGTGGACAGTTGGGACATCCTCTGGAACGAGAAGTATAAAAAGCAGGTGTTCATGCTTGACAGCCAAAGAGACTCAATAGGTATTACACTGAAGAAGCTGGGCTTCTCGCTGAACACAAAGAAGACTGAGGATCTGGAAATGGCAAAGAATGAGCTTATCCGCCAAAAGGAGCTGGGTATGGTTCAAGCCTATGTAGGTGATGAAGTAAAGGACAAGATGATAATGGGCGAGGCGGCCTTTGCTGTAGTATGGTCCGGTGACGCAGTATATATGAAAAGAGAAAACCCTGATTTAGAGTATGTTATTCCGAAAGAGGGAAGCAATCTATGGTTTGATTCAATGGTTGTCTTAAACAATACCAAACATCAAAAGGAAGCAGAGCAGTTTATTAACTTTATGTGCGAAACCGACATTGCTTTTGAGAATGCTGACTACATCGGCTATTCCACCCCCCAAACAGAGGCAAAAAAAATGATGTCCGAGAATTTACTTATGGATATCGCTGCATATCCCACTGACGATCAAATTAAAGGCTGTGAAGTGTTTGAGGATCTGGCCGATTCAATAAAGGAATATGACAGGATCTGGACTGAAATATCTGCTGCAAAGTAAAACATAACACAAATATACAATCCTCCAAATTATATTATTGCTGAATAGGAACCTTTCAGTTGGTAATAATATCTTATAAATTTATATCAAATTAATTTATAAGGAAGTAAAAATAATTTTTACTTTCACGTCAGGAGGATTAAATGGGTAAGTTACCAGGTACACAAACATCCGAGAACCTTGCAAGAGCATTTGCAGGTGAATCACAGGCTAGAAACAGGTATACATTTTTTGCTGAATGTGCAAAGCAGGAAGGCCATGCTGTTATAGAGCAAATATTTAAGCTGACAGCGGAAAATGAGAGGGCACATGCCAAGGTATTCTATGATTTGCTGGTAGACGGCATGGGGGCTCCAAGCAATGTTAACGTTGATGCCGGATATCCCTTTGAGTCTGGCGATACAGTTGCAAATTTGTATTCTGCAGCCCATGGAGAACATGATGAAAACTCTCAAATATATCCCGCATTTGCCGACATAGCAAAGCAGGAGGGATTTCCTCAGATAGAGGCAGCCTTCAGAATGATTGCTAGAATTGAGGGAGATCATGAACGAAGGTTTAAGAAATTTGGGGATGAATTAAAGAACAAGACACTGTATCAAAAGAAGGAACCAAAGCAGTGGCTATGTACAAATTGTGGACACATACATGTGGGTACGGATGCTCCGGGTATCTGTCCGGTATGTAAATATCCTCAGGGCTGGTTTGAAGTAATAACAAAGCTACCTGATGAGGCATAAAGTAACTATAACTAATATAAAAAACAAAACAAGCTGCAGCCCACGGAGATAACCCCGGAGCTGCAGCTTTGCTTTATTCTGAAACATAATCAATATTAATACATAAAAAAGCAAATGCCTATGTAATGTGTCAGTACACCAAGGAAAACAAATATGTGCCAGACCATATGATGGTATCTGAACCCCTTTTTTGCATAAATAGCTGCTCCAACAGTATAAAAGATGCCTCCTCCGAGTATAAGCCAGAATAATAGAGGATTGGCTTTCTGAAAAAACAGGGGCATGAATATAACAAGGCTCCAGCCCATTACAAGATAAATAAACAGGGACAGCTTTGGTATGGATTTCCTTGATATTGATTTGTATAGAATTCCAAACAAAACCATTACCCATTGAACAGAAAGAAGAACCACAGCCTGCCAGCCACCTATAACC
>JAEZIV010000035.1 GCA_023436515.1 Bacillota bacterium | reverse complement strand
GGTTAATGATGTAATCATATTTTCAATAACAGGGGAATCAACCTGTTCAGACGATAAGTGCAAGACCTGCGGCGGTGGCTGCAAGGGCTAAGCGCGAAGCAAACTTATTGTGCAAGCATCTTTCTCTTCGCGCCTTAGAAAGTTATAGCGGGTGTATAGTTAATTATGCAATTAGATTTTATAGACTCTTAATACCTTGGAGGGCAAAATGGCTACAGTTACTCCTATGATGCAGCAGTATCTGAATATAAAAGATCAATATAAGGACTGTATATTATTTTTCAGGCTGGGAGACTTTTACGAGATGTTTTTCAGCGATGCCCAGGTTGCCTCAAAGGAATTGGAAATAACCCTTACAGGTAAGGATTGTGGCTTGGAGGAACGAGCTCCCATGTGCGGCGTTCCTTTTCATGCTGCAGACTTATACATAGCACGTCTTGTCTCAAAGGGTTACAAGGTTGCCATTTGCGAGCAGGTTGAAGATCCCGCTCTTGCAAAGGGAATCGTAAAAAGGGATGTTGTCAGAGTTGTTACACCCGGAACGGTTACCGATACAGCAATGCTTGACGACAGGAAAAACAACTATCTGATGTCCATATGCAGAAATGGAAATTTTTACGGTCTTGCAGCTGTTGATATAACCACCGGAGACTTTTATGCCACACGGATTACCTGGGGAAATACCAAAGGCAAGCTGATTGATGAAATTGCGAGATTCATGCCCTCAGAGCTTGTTGTAAACAGCGAGTTCAATGAGGATAAGGAGCTTTTATCCCAATTGAATCTGCGTTTTAATATTTATATATCAAGCTTTGACAATTGCAGCTTTGAATATGGTAACGCAAAGGAAACACTGATCAGCCATTTTGAAAAACTTGAGATCGACCTATCTGAATACGATATAGCCATAAATGCCTCAGGCGCTCTGCTTAAGTATCTTGACATGACCCAAAAGGTAAACTTGAGCCATATTCAGAACTTCAATTCTTATAGCATTGAGGAGTATATGGTGCTGGATGCGGCTACCAGAAGAAATCTTGAGCTTACGGAGACCATGAGGGAAAAGTCCAAAAAGGGTTCCCTGCTGTGGGTCCTTGATAAGACCATGACCTCTATGGGAGGCAGACTTCTAAGAAAATGGATAGAACAGCCTTTGGTTAAGCTTGGAGATATTCAACAAAGACTTGACGCTGTAGATGAGCTAAGAAGCAAATTCATGGCTCGTATGGAAATAAGAGAAATGCTTCGCAGAGTGTATGATGTAGAACGTCTGGGAGGCAAGGTTGTATTAGGCAGCGTTAATTGTCGTGATATGGTTGCATTAAAGAACTCCTTAATGCAGATACCTTATATAAAGGAAATATTGGCTGACTTTGAAGCAGACTATAATAATTATTGCTTTGATGAACTGGATAGCTTGGAGGATATATGTCAGTTAATTGAAATTGCCATAATTGACGATCCTCCTATCACAATAAAGGAAGGCGGAATTATTAAGGACGGGTATAATTCCGAGGTAGACAAGCTCAGAGCTGCCTCAACCCAGGGAAAGGACTGGATTGCTGCTCTTGAAGCCTCAGAAAGAGAAAAAACTGGCATCAAGAATTTAAAGGTAGGGTTTAATAGGGTTTTCGGGTATTTCATTGAAGTGACAAAATCCTATTTTTCCTTGGTTCCTGATGAATACATAAGAAAACAGACACTGGCAAATTGCGAAAGATACATAACTCCAGAGCTAAAGGAAATTGAAGATAGTATACTGGGAGCAGAAGATAAGCTGATACAGCTTGAGTACAGTCTGTTTTTAGAGGTTAAGGAAGCTATTGCGTCACAACTGACAAGAATTAAGCGTACATCTAAGGCTCTGGCTGAACTGGATGCCCTGTCCTCACTTGCTGAGGTTGCAGATCGGGAAGGCTATTCCATGCCGGAGGTAGACGACAGCGATGCTATACATATTGTGGATGGAAGACATCCTGTAGTTGAGAAGATGATAGATAAAAGCAGCTTTGTGCCCAACGACACAGTGCTGGATCTTACTGAAGACAGACTTGCCGTAATTACCGGGCCCAACATGGCCGGCAAGTCCACTTACATGAGGCAATCTGCTCTCATTGTCCTGATGGCACAAATCGGTAGCTTTGTTCCTGCTGCCTCTGCCCGAATAGGTATTGTTGACAGAATATTTACAAGAGTTGGAGCCTCAGATGACCTTGCCTCAGGCCAGAGCACCTTTATGGTGGAAATGTCGGAGGTGGCAAATATTCTTATGAATGCCACAACCAGAAGCTTGCTTATACTTGACGAAATTGGCAGAGGCACAAGCACCTTTGACGGCCTGAGTATTGCATGGGCAGTGATAGAATACATAGTGAACAAGGAAAACCTAGGCTGCAGAACACTCTTCGCAACCCACTATCATGAGCTCACCGAATTGGAAGGAAAGCTTACCGGGATAAAGAACTATTGCATAACCGTTAAGGAAAAAGGAGAGGATGTTATATTTCTCCGTAAAATAATCAGAGGTGGTGCTGACGGCAGCTACGGTATTCAGGTGGCACGTCTTGCAGGTGTGCCTGCACCGGTAATTGATCGGGCAAAGGAAATTCTGAAGGAACTGGACGATGCAGACATAAATAAAAACGGAAAGTCACGCAGAGCTAAAAAGCAGGTTGAAGGTCAGCTGGATTTATTTGAGGCTGCCGCAAAGGCTTCAGTTAATAACGAAATACTAGAGGACATAAAAAAGATTGATATATCGAGACTGACCCCAATTGACGCAATGAACATTCTATATGAGCTCCAGAGGAAAATGAAGAGCTAGTGTAGGGGCTTGAAGCAAATATGTTAATACAACATATCTGTTAGATAGGAGGCATTATGGGCCACATAATTGTATTGGATGAGAATACATCAAATAAAATTGCAGCAGGTGAAGTGGTAGAAAAGCCTGCCTCGGTTGTTAAGGAGCTAGTGGAAAACTCAATAGATGCCGGTGCAACAAGTATATCGGTGGATATAAAAAACGGTGGTATTTCATACATAAAAGTAACAGACAACGGCAGTGGGATGGATGAGGATGATGTTGAATTAGCCTTTGAGCGTCATGCAACAAGTAAAATCAAGCGTGCTGAGGATCTGGATTCTATAATAACAATGGGCTTCCGGGGAGAAGCTCTGGCAAGCATTGCCGCAGTTTCATCAGTTGAACTTCAAACCAGAGCTACAGGTAAAGCCTATGGGATGTACGTTCACATTATTGGGGGAACCTTTAAGGAAGTAAGACAGACTGGTTGTCCTGTCGGCACAACCTTTACAATAAAGGATTTGTTTTTCAATACTCCTGCCCGGTATAAATTCCTAAAAAAGGATTCAACTGAGGCAGGCTATATTTCCGATACAATATCGAGAATTGCTCTAGGGAATCCTGAAATATCTTTTAAATTAACCAGCGGTAAAGCCGTCCTGCTTTATACCCCGGGAAATAATGACATCAAAAGTGCCATATATAGCATTTACGGAAAAGAAATTATCAGGGAGCTGATGGAGGTTAACTATCAGGATGATAAATACAGGATTACCGGATATGTGGGAAGGCCTGAGGCTGCTCGAGCAAACAGAAACTATCAGTCCTTATATATAAACAAGAGGTATGTAAAAAGCAGACTGGTCTCATATGCAGTGGAACAGGCCTATAATAGTATATTAATGAAGAGCAAGTTTCCGTTTTATGTTCTCAATATAGAGTTAAATCCCCTTTTAGTTGACGCAAATGTTTCCCCATCAAAAACAGAGGTTCGCTTTGCAGAAGAAAGCTATTTATCACGAGCAATCTATATGGCAGTGACAAAGGCTCTCAATTCCGACCCTCTTTTTAATCCCGTTACAGTGACAAAGCGTGACAGGGAAATATTCAAATTTAAAAATGTGGACCCAAAGCCGGAGTATATACAAGAAGAGCTTGAAGTAAGAAGTCAGACTTCTGCAGTTCAGGAGAATAGAGAAGCCGACACCCTAAGAACAGAGCAAGTAGTTCCCAACCACCCACCTATGGTAAAAGAGACCGAAGGTGTACTGGAGTCTAAGGGGGTATTGGAGACTAAATCGGTATATGAGAAAAAAGAATCTAAAAATTACGAAAAAATTAGAGTCTCTGAGTCCCTGCCGGAACTTCAATCCACTCAGAAATCAATTTCTCAGGACAGGGACATACAAGTGCTTACACAAGTGCTGAAGCCACTTGCGAGAACCGATATTATCCGTGATAATGAAAGAATAGCTCACGCAGCAGCACTACAGCATAATGCAGCCACTCCGGCCAATCCTCTGAAGGAGCAAGCAAAGCCAGTGGCTGAGGTGGAATTAACAGCCATGAAGTATATAGGTCAAGCCTTTTCTACATATATAATACTACAGAACGGAGATGAGCTTGTACTCGTCGATCAACATGCAGCTCATGAGAGGATAATTTATGAAAGACTGAAGACTAAATATGAGGAGCAGGAGAATAATACTCAGCTTTTGCTCGAGCCGGTAGTTCTTCAATTCCAGCCCTCAGAAATAGAGGATATCTGGGCGGCGAAAGAGATGCTGAACAGAACCGGATTTATTTACGAGGATTTTGGAAACAATTCTGTTATAATCAGAGGTATTCCATATGTACTGGAGGGTTGTTCTCCCAAGGAGGTATTTATGGAGTTAGTTGAAAAAATGCTGACATCACTTAAGCCGGTGTCCACGCCTCTGGCAGACGAGATAATACATACAATAGCCTGTAAGGCTGCAATTAAAGCAAATAAAAAATTGGATGACAGGGAGGTGCAGCGTCTGCTTTCGGAGCTTTCCAATGCAGGTGCCAAATATACCTGTCCTCATGGAAGGCCTACCGTGATTAGGCTTACAAAATATGAAATAGAAAAAATGTTCAAACGAATTATTTAAAATCGGGGCGATGGGTTTATAAACCAAAGTACCCCTGATATTCACCAGAACAATGAAAGGAACACCAATGATGGAAGTCATAGTAATAGTCGGTCCTACCGCTTCCGGAAAAACAAAGCTGTCCATAGAGCTGGCAAAGAGACTCAAGGGTGAAATAATTTCTGCTGATTCCATGCAAGTGTATAAATATATGGACATAGGTACTGCAAAACCTACCATGGAAGAAAGACAGGGAATAAAGCATTATCTGATTGATGAATTATTGCCAAGTGAAGAATTTAACGTTGTTAAATTTAAGAACGCAGCTGAAGCTTATATTGATGATATTTTATCCAGGGGAAAACGCCCGATTATAGTAGGTGGAACCGGGCTGTATATAAGCTCTTTAGTTAATAATGTAAGCTTCACAGAAACAGAAAGTGACTGGGAGCTTCGTGAAAAGCTGAGCAAGGAAGCCAAAGAAAAGGGAGCGCAATTTATTCATGACAGGTTGAGAGAGGTTGATCCTGATGCAGCCGCTAGTATTCATCCCAATAATATAAAAAGAGTTGTACGTGCGCTTGAGGTATATTATCAGACACAAAAACCAATAAGCTATCACATAGAGAGATCGAGGGAAATTCCATCAAAGTATAAATTTATTCTTCTTGGTCTTACCATGGACAGGGAAATTCTATATGACAGAATAAACAAAAGAGTTGATATAATGCTTGAAAATGGTCTGGTGGATGAGGTTAAAGGACTTGTCGAGCTGGGATATGCAGATTCAATAACTTCAATGCAGGGGATAGGTTATAAGGAAATATTATCCTACCTCAGAAATGAAACAACCCTTGAGGAAGCAATTGAAATTATCAAGAGAGAATCCAGAAGATATGCTAAAAGACAAATTACCTGGTTCAAGAGAATTAATACAATTAATTGGTTAAGTGCAGATAATTATGGAAATAATAATAAAATAACCGAGGCTGCAATTAGTCTTATAATAGGCCATAGTACTTAGTATTCGGGATTCTTAGTACTATATTCTTATTGCATGTATTGGTATAATCTAGTAAAATGAGACTATATTTTATGTATTCAGCACAGACTTAGAGTAAATAAGGTTGCTATCATATTAATATGTATCAGCTTTAAATATATATAAAACAAAGGAGAGGATTACTTTGGTAAAGAATACGATTAATTTGCAGGACATATTTTTAAATCAGGTCAGAAAAGAGCATATAGCTGTGACTATATATCTGACAAATGGATTTCAGTTAAAGGGAATGGTCAAAGGGTTTGACAATTTTACTGTTGTACTTGACAGTGACGGCAAGCAGCAGCTGGTTTATAAGCACGCAATATCAACTATAAGCCCGATGAAGGTTGTAAACCTGATTTTTAATGAACAGGCTAAAGAATAATTCATTTCTACATAGATTCAAACTATAAATATATTGGAATGATTATTTAACGGTTTTAAGTATTTAATAAATAAGAAACAGGCTCTATGTTAGTAAACTAACATAGAGCCTGTGTTTTTTAACGCCTGATAGTATAGACCGAAACAAAACATATGCGAAGTGGGGTTCTTCAAATAGATATCAGATCAAATCACATTCTTCTAAAAACACCAATAACTTTTCCTATAATAGAAACCTCATCCCTTACAATAATAGGCTCAAGTCTGCTGTTTTCGGGCTGTAATCTCACATATCCCTTTTCTTTGTAAAAGGTCTTACAGGTAGCCTCGTCTCCCAGCAAAGCAACAACTATATCACCATTATTTGCTGTAGACTGCTGTCTGACAAGGACAAAATCCCTGTCCAGAATACCGGCCTCAATCATACTGTCACCTTGTATCCTTAGCATAAAAGCGGTACTGTTCTGAACAAAATCCACAGGAAGAGGAAAGGTATCAGTAATGTTCTCAACAGCCAAAATGGGCTGACCTGCTGCAACTTTTCCCACAATTGGAACTTCAACCATTTCACGGTTTGTATAATAAACGTCCTTTTGGGCATTAACATCTGGTTTTCTGGCTTTGTCTTGTTTGTTAATAACCTTGAGTGCTCTAGGCTTAGTGGGGTCCTTCTGAAGAATACCGTTATCATTGAGCTTTTGCAGATAAGCATGTACGGTAGAAGTAGACTTGAAACCAACTGCAGCACATATTTCTCTGACTGAAGGGGGATACCCGTTTTCATAAACACATTTATTGACATAGTCAAGGATTTCCTGCTGCTTGGTAGAGTTCTTCTTTGCCATAAAAACCTCCTAAATTTATGTAAATCTCATGCTATATAAATACCATGGTATAAAAATACCATAAATAGATACAATTACATCTATTTATTATGGTAAGTATAGCATATTATAAACAAATAATCAAACTAATGTTCGAAAATAATTAAGAAATCTATTGACAAACAGAACGAATGTTCGGTAAAATATGTATAAAGAACAGACGTTCGGAGGTTGAGTTATGAGCAAAAGGAAATACGTGTTAAAAAACAGATCGAGATTCTTTGCTTTTTTATTTCTGACTACTTTGATAATCTCTTTTTTAGTTTATACAATTAACATTTCAGGCTATAGTGAGCCTACACTCAAGTCTGTATCAATTCAATACGGGGATTCACTCTGGTCCATCGCTGAGGAGCATACTGATGACAGCAGTGATATCAGAGATTATATAAGAGATATAAAAAGGATTAACAATCTTGATTCAAGTTTTTTAATAGCCGGGAGCTCTATATATGTGCCGGTTATAGAATAAAGCATATTTTAACAAATTTGCATATATCTCTTATTTGTTTGACAATTGAATAGTGCGGTAGTATTATAGATGCTGTGTTAATCAAGCTATGCCCTTGGAGGTTTTTGATTTATGCCGGCAGATTTAATAACTATAACTTTTATAACTTGCGTTTTATTATATTTCATAGGTGCAATATCTTCGCTAATTCTTTACTCCAAACCTAAAATATCAAACATAGTTTCAAACTCATTTTCAATTGCTGCAGGAGCTATATTAGGATTTTCTACAGTACTGAAGTTTTTATCCGGTGATGCTCATTCGGTTTCACTGAATTTTAACAACAATATTCCTTTTATAAGCTTTAATTTTAAGATAGACAACCTTGCGGCGTTCTTTTTGATGATTATTTCTGCTGTAACAATAATAGTCTCCATATATTCATTTACATATATGAAAAGGTTTTTCGCCAAGAAGAACATTGGTATTTTCGGAGCCTTTTACAATCTGTTTATTTTGTCTATGGTTATTCTGGTTACCAGCAATAATATAGTCTTATTTCTTGTATTCTGGGAGCTAATGTCCTTACTCTCATACTTTCTTGTTATGTATGAGCACGAAAAAGAAGAGGTTCAAAAAGCAGGGAAGACCTACATAATTATGACCTACACAGGTACTGCTTTTATAACTGCTGCTTTCATTTTGATAGCCTTCTTTACAAAAAGCTTTGAATTGTCAGGAATTGATTCTTCTTTGATCCCTGGGAATTATTCAAATCTTATTTATGTGTTTCTTCTACTGGGATTCGGTACAAAAGCAGGCATAATACCTATGCATATTTGGCTCCCATATGCATATACAGAAGCTCCTAGCAATGTTGCGGCTATAATGTCTGCTGTTATGAAAAAAATGTCAATATACGGTCTTTTAAGGATTGTTTTTTTCGTATTGCCGGAATATCCTCTTTGGTGGGGGATATTAACCTTGATTGTTGGG
>JAEZIV010000027.1 GCA_023436515.1 Bacillota bacterium | reverse complement strand
CCACCAGACAAAAATGGACGTTATCGGTAATAACGTCGCAAATGTAAATACTCTGGGCTTTAAATCAGGCAGAGTAACCTTTCAGGAGGTATTCAACCAAACCTTAAGAGGTGCGGGTGCTCCTGATGCCGCTTTAGGCAGAGGAGGTACCAACCCGATGCAAATTGGTTTGGGAACAGGGGTAGGAGCAGTTGACACAATGATGACCAGAGGAAGTTCACAAAGAACTGACAATCCTACCGACCTTTCTATAGAGGGCGAGGGCTTTTTTATAGTCAAAGGCTCAAATGCCGATACATTTAAGTTTACCAGAGCAGGTAATTTTGGTCTGGACAAGCTTGGTAACCTGGTTTCAGGAAGCGGTATGAATGTATATGGATGGATGAATTATGTAAAACAGCCTGATGGAACAGTAAAGTTTAATACCGAAGAGGAAATACAGCCAATTAACCTTTATAATGGTGGTCCAACAGGAAATAAACGGGTTATTGCTCCAACAGCAACAAAGAATGCTATATTCTCCGGCAATTTGGACTCTGGAACTAAAGAAAATGAAGTGTTCTCTGTTCCGTTTACTGCATATGACAGCTTGGGAAATGCCCATGAGTTTTCAGTTAACTATAAAAAGGATGCAGATGTTGGAGATTGGTCCTTTACTGTAACAGAAAAGGCAGCGGATGGAACAATTATCGATCCTCCGGTAATAACAGAAACAGATTTAAAATTCAATAATCTCGGTAAGATTGATACGGCAGTAACTCCAAACAAGTATACCTTGAATGTTACCGGTGTAGCAGGAATTGAAGATATGGAAATAGAGCTGGATTTAAGCAATGTTACAATGTATGCATCTGACAGCTCTGTAAAACCAACCAATGTGGATGGATACTCAACAGGTAACCTTGTAACCTTTAACATTGGATCAGATGGTATGATTACCGGAATATACAGTAACGGTCAGCAGCAGCCTCTGGGACTAATTGCTTTAGCAAGCTTCTCAAATCCTGCAGGTTTGCAGAAGGTAGGAGATAATTTATTCATTCCTACTACAAACTCCGGTGACTTTACTAAGGGAGTTCAGGTTGGCTCGGAGGGAGTTGGAAGCTTAAGTCCCGGTACTCTTGAAATGTCGAATGTTGACCTATCAAGGGAGTTTACTGATATGATTGTTACACAAAGAGGCTTCCAGGCAAACAGCAGAATTATTACAACCTCTGACGAAATGCTGCAGGAGCTTGTAAACTTAAAGAGATAATATTAACTAATGTCTGAAAATTACTGCCATGGCCCTTGGCAAGGCCTTGGGCCTGTGGTAGTATCAAAAGGACGTTTATAGTCTTATTTTGTAAGTTTTAAGGAATTTATCTATTGTTTTTTTGGAGCAAAAATATTATGATTAGATTAACCAAACTTAACAGGTCCTCCTTTGTGTTGAACTGTGAACTGATTGAAACGATAGAAAGTACACCGGATACAGTTATATCAACAACAAATGGTAAGAAATACGTTGTTGCTGAAGGTATTGATGAAGTAGTTGATAAGGTGATACAATACAAAAGTAATATAAACAAAATAAAAGATATTTCGACTTGATTTTTATTTGTATTTTGGTGTTCATTTTATTACGGTAATTATCGCTTAACGTTAAGGGGGAAAAAAATTTGGAAGGGAAAAGCAGTTATTTTATTTTGCTGGTTATAGTTGCCTTTTTGTCAATATCACTCGCTTTCCTTGCAATAGGATATTTCTTTTTCGACAAAAGCGGATCTACTCCCGAAAAAGAAGTGGTATTGGTTACTGAGAAGATACCGACTGATGAAGAACTGGCAAACAAGACTATATTCGAAAAAACCAATTTAAACTTGAAGAAAACTGATCCCAAACAAGTTGCTGTTATAGTCATAAGCGCAAATATGAAGCATTTTAAGACAGTTGAAGGATTGAAAGAGGAAGAAGTAACAAGTAAGATAGATTTTTACAGCAAGGAGATAAATTCTGCAATCGGTACATATTTCCAAGAGCTTACACTTGATGATGTGAGTCGAGCGGATGCCAAGCAGAAGGCCTCTGAGGAGTTAAAAGATATCATAAACAACATATTGATTAATAATGATAAAAAGGCTAGTCCTCTTGTATACTCCATTGTGTTTGATTACTGGTTTTATCAATAGGAGGTGAGCTGGTTGGGAGATATATTATCTCAAAATGAGATTGATGAGCTACTTAAAGCCTTAACTACCGGTGATATTGACGTCCAGCAGATTCAATCTACTAAAACAGAAAAAAAAGTAAAACTTCATGATTTTAAGAAGCCGCCCAAGTTTGCTAATGACCATAAAAGAACCTTGCAGTTTGTCAATGAAAATTATGCACGACTTGTTCAATCTTTTTTATCAGGATACCTTAGATCTCTTGTGCAGGTAGATGTGTTATCCGTTGATGCGCTGCAATACAGCGAGTTCAGTAACTCACTGGCAAATCCTGTAGTATTGGCGATAGTAGATTTTAGCCCGCTAAATGGCTCTGTTATTTTTGAAATGGACCCCAGCATAGCATATGCACTTATTGACAGGATACTTGGGGGACGAGGATCTGCAATGGAAAGAATCAGGTCCTTTACTGAAATAGAGCTGGCAATACTTGAAAGAATAATAATCCAGATATTAAATTTGATGCGAGAGCCTTGGGAAAGTATTATAGCAATAAAACCAAGACTTGAAAAAATAGAAACCAATGCACAGTTTGCTCAGATAATTCACCCTAACGAAATGGTTGCGTTAATAACTTTA
>JAEZIV010000013.1 GCA_023436515.1 Bacillota bacterium | reverse complement strand
TTTTATAAATACAAAGGACAAGGAGTTTATTACCGCTTTTGATAAAGCAATAAATGAAATTGGCTACAGTAGCGGTAACAATATTGGCAGCGGATTCTGCTGGGGCAGGTATATGATTATCTATGCTAAAACTGGTGTAAAGGATAAGAAGGTTGCTGCCCGGATATATATCCGTGAAGACAGCATCATGCTTCGGCTATTTTTCAGTAATATTGACAAGCATAGAGAGTATATCGAGAATGCTCCGGAATTTATTCGTCAACCCTTTGTCAATAAACATGGTGATTGTAATCATTGCCATAATGAAAAGGACGGCTTGTGCAGGTTTCGCAAAACCTATACAATTGCCAACCGTTTTATGGAAAAATGTAATGGCTTTGTTTTCGAGTTTGCTAATCCTGACACCTCTAAAATACCTGATTACATAGCAATACTTAAAGAATTCTATCAAAAAAGGAAAGGTTGATAATATAATGGAATGGAATGATCTATACACCCAGAACAATCAGCCAAGCTTTGAGGCTATGGCAGACTACATCGGAGGAGATGGAAAATTATTATGGAATTCACTTTTTGATTACATGAGCACAGCCTATAATTGCAAACCTAAAATGACTTACAGCGGATGCACCGGTAAGCCGGGGTGGAATGTAAAATTTCAAAAAAGCGGACAGTCCTTCGGTACCCTTTATCCCGAAGAAAATGGCTTTTCAGTCTTCATGGTCATCAGTTACAAGTATGATGGCGAAATGGAAGTGCTTCGCAATGAGTTATCACCTGAAATACGAGATCTATATGATAATTCGCTGGATTATATGAAAATGGGCAAATGGATGATGTTCAGGATCAGTAATGCTATTACTTTAAGAGATTACAAGCTTCTGATATCAGTTAAATTGAAGCCAAAGAGTCTGTCAAAATTATGATTGAAGTAGTTTCGAGTTTATTAAATGGGGGATTTTCTGTGAAAAATATGATTAACAAGAGCTTCGAAAACCTGGCACAACGAAGTATTTACTATTTTATAGCCACCTACCCGTCTTTTTATCCTGTTATATCTAGCGATGCAGATCTTGAAGAGCAAAAATCTGCTTATGAGTTTATAAAAGGAATATATGAGAAGCTTTATTCTGAACCTGCTTTACTGGGACTTAAGGCTATAGCAGATGACAGCTTTGGCGATTGGGAAACACAAAAGGAGAAACCGACTTTAGCTCCCGCAATCCGAGGTAACATTAAGAAAATCGAAGAATTTATAGCCTTGTTGTGGAAAATCTCAATGACGGGAATAGCAGAAGAAAATTCACTTATTTTAAACAAGACCGAGGTTGAGCTAAAACCATCCTCAATCAAGCAGTTGGAAGCTATCGGAGTAAAAGTAAGCAAAAATGTAGATATATATAGCCTTCAACTTCCGTGCTCAAGCAAAGGGCTAAAGCTGCTTGGGGAGATATCCTTGCAAAATGTAAAACCAGCAAAGGATGACAAGCAAAAACCCTATTTACTTTTTTCAAGAGGTGTATTTGACGTCTCAGCTCCATGGAGCAAGGAGGTTTTCGGCAATATGTTCGAGGACCGGAAGGTCTTTGATATGCTTATTGAGTATTTGGATCAAACGGGCTACCTACGAATTGATAATAAGGAATACAACAATCAGATTTCGCTTGATTACATAAAATGCTATGGTAAGCCTGAGGATGAACTGAAATGGGCATGGGGAGAGCGTACACATGGAGGGATTGAAGTTATATATGAGGAGATCAAGCAGAATCAACCCTTAATTTCCCTTCGTGTCCCATATTTCGGAGAGCTTCTAAAATACAGTGATAAAATGAGCCCTCAGCTTAAAGAGTTTGTAATTTCCACTTCTAAGAAATGCGATGGGTGTCGTTATTGTGTGCAGACAGATAAAACCGGCAAAAGACCCTTTGCTTTTATTTCAATTGATAAGCACAACCTCTGCCCATTATATGCAGGCTTTCAGTATCGTTGGAAAGCCTTGAAGGATAATACCGTCAAGGGTATGATTGAAATGCTTAGATTTATTGATATGATATTTGCTGATAGGAGGAGATAATATGCCTGAAAAAACTAATCCTCATGCACAGAGGTTGTATGATAGTCTTGTCAGACATGTAGGTATACAAGCTGTAGAAAAATTTGAGAGATGCTCTCTTTCAGCTACTGCATCCGACAAAAAGAAATTTGAATGGGCCGAGGAAATTTGCAGTACCTTAGAGAAGGAATTTGACTATAATACAATCAAGTCCATTCGCAAGGACTGTAGCTGTGGGCCTTCAAAAGGGCACATGGATAATATGAAGAAGCTTTTTGCCAACTCAGAAGGTTTAGATGAATTTGCAAAAGGTATTAATAAAAAAAACATAGGAGCAACCTCGTGGTGTGAGGGGGAAGATTTATTTTTTTCATATCCAACTTGTTATTGTTCCTGTGTAAAAAAGATAGATAAGCCTCTGTCGAAGACCTGGTGCTATTGTACACTGGGTTATACCAAGAAAATGTTTGATTATGTTTTTGACTACGATACTGATGTTGAATTGATTAGCAGTGTTAAAACCGGAGGCAGTAGCTGTATAATAAAAATATCAAGAAACAGATAAGTTAATAACTTTATTTTATTTATATTGAAAATATTACCTTAAGCATGGTATTATATGTATATTATCATCTGCTTAGAGCAGAAACGAAGGGAGATGGATGAAATTTTATGACAGCATTATATGA